>JABXKX010000282.1 GCA_013619035.1 Peptostreptococcaceae bacterium | reverse complement strand
GTGAATTATTTAGCTGATTTAAAAGTAGATAAACTCAAAAAAATTGAAAGCATTCCAAACATAAATAAACAAAATGATGCGTTAAAACTAGTAATTGAAGAACTTAATTCTGGTGTATTTTTAGCAGATGAAATTGATGAAGATAAAATGGACTTAAACCAACTCCTGACAATCGTTGACACCAAATACAAAGAAAGTGTCGATATAGTGAATCAATTACCTGAAGGCAGCTTAGATCTTCTTAATGGTGTAAAGATCAATAAGGATTCATATTTTATTGCACTTTATCATGTAAAGGTGAACAATGATGATATAACTTATGCCAGCACCATTGTCAATTCAGATGATTCAGATAGAGTAATATGCGTCAGAGACATAGATTTATATATTGGTAATAAAATAGAAAGGGAAGATTACCTCGATGGAGCTTTTGTGAGTGGCTTTTCACCAGATGAGAAATGGATAAGAAGTGGTAAATTAGTTAGCCATGAAGAGGATAATAAAACCAATTACTTTATTTATAGAATTGGTATGAATACAGATGGATATAAAAATTCTGTTATAACGAGAAATCTGAATGCTCTAGAATCTACGATGAAGTTACTGATTATTCTGGCAATTTCACTGTTACTTATTTCGATTAGACTGAACTTAAATCCTATTAAGGTACTGACCCGTTTTGTGTCTGAAATCACGGAATATGATCAAGCACCTACAATAGATCTAAAGAGTAAAGATGAAATAGGTGACTTATCAAAAGCATTTAATGATCTTCTTAAAGATATTAAAGAAAAGTTTCTAGAACAAATAAAGATTTATACGGTGTATTCAAAGTATGTGCCGAAAGAGTATGAAGCTTACTTAGGCAAAACAATATTGGAATTGGAGTTGGGTGATTTCTGTGAAGAAGAAATGACTGTGATGTGCTTTTATGTACATGACATGTTTGAGATCATTGAATCCTTTGGTAATCAAAAGCATGCTTTTATGTTTATTAAAGAGTACTTAGATGAAATTAGCAAGATCATAAGAAGTCACGAAGGCGTTGTCACACGTTACGATGATGGTGGCATTATGGCTATATTTGAAAGTAACTCAAATGCCATACAAGCGAGTATAGAAATCACTATGAATGTCCGGGAAGTCAATGAAACATCAGAAACTAAAATAAACATTGGTATCGGTCTTAATAGAGGTAATCTATTATTGGGTGTTGTAGGTGAAGAGAGTAGGATGCAATTGTCCATCATATCAAAACACTCCAATATTGCCTTAGATTTGGCTAAACGAACAGTCGATTATTCATCAAATATTTTGATGACCCATGAGGTGATGAGAAAGAAGGACACGGTACCTTCAGTCAATATTCGCTATTTGGGTTATATGATTCCACTAAACTCTGATAAAGAAATTATGTTTTATGACCTTTATGAAAGTGACCGTGAAGATGATTTTAACAACAAACAAACAACAAAAGATTTATTTGATGAAGCGCTTATACTGTATCAGGCAGGTGACTTCTTAAATGCTAGGTATAAATTTAGAAAAGTCATAGATATCAATCATGATGATCTTGTTGCACAAAAATATTATTTCTTATCAGATGGTTATAAATTGTTGTCCAAAAATGAGATTCCTCATTGGAATCCGGTTTTGAGTTAACGAAAGGGTGATGAATATGGGAATTCAAGTGGTTATGGGTGCTAATCTTCAATGTAGTTTTGGAGCAGCACCAAGTGTTTTAAATGTTTTGCCAGATAAAATGACAACAGCCACTACACCTGTTGCAAACATTATGGATAATAAGCCTATGGTAAATATTTTACCATTTGGTGTGTGCATGTCTATTGCTAATCCTACAGTTGCTTCAGCTACGGCTGCTGCGTTTGGTGTTTTAACACCAATGCCTTGTATACCAAATACTGTAGCGCCTTGGGTGCCTGGCTCTCCAACTGTATTAATTAAGAATATGCCTGCTTTAAATAACTCATCTAAGCTGATGTGCATGTGGGGAGGCGTTATTCAGGTATTAAATCCAGGACAAATGACTGTGCAAATACCATAAAAAGAAACATGAATCAAACTAAAACTTAAATCATAATGTCTATAGATAAATCAAAGAAAGTTTTAGAATAATCAGACCTCTGTGATGAAAAGACAGTATTAAGTTACATTACAAATTTCAAATATGAGATTAGCTTTAGAAAATAAGGAGATACCATGACTGTGAAACTAGATTCATTTATACGAAATAATTATTACTTTGGCAAGCTATTATCAGTAGCTGATTTTGAATTAGAACAAGCATATTATATGAACAAGTTGAATCTCTTAAGTCAGTTAATTCTCGAGAAAGGTGTAATAAAAGGCCTTGATGTCAAAATACATGATACGTCTCTTCAAAAAATAGTCATAGAACCTGGTATAGGTATAGACAATAGTGGAAGAGTTATTATAGTATCTGAGGAAATAACAAGAGGTTTATCAGATATTGATGGATATGATGTTGATCGGGATGCTAATGAAGTTGTTTTATCAATCAAGTACCATGAGAGAGCTGAAGGGGAAGCCTTTGCGCTTGATAGAACCACATCTAAGTTGAAAGAGAAAACCTATAATCAAACAGTAGAAAGTTTTGATCTGTTTTTAAGTACATCAGAAACTACTTGCGATGAGAATGCCATATCATTGGTAAAAATTGTTGTTAAGCAAATTGGAACAGACTTTGAAATCATACAGGTTGATCCAATATTGAAAACAGAATTGGATCAAGAGAGTTCAGGAAACTTAGAGATGATATTTGAAGATGATCAACCGGTCATTAGTGAAGAAATTGACCATGGATTAGGTCATGGTGATGTAATGATTACTTTGAGTATTGTATTAAATAACAATGAAGACAAATGTACTTACCAAGGCAATCGAAACTTATTGAAAGATCTTAATATCACTGATGTGGAGTATGGTGTTATGACTTATCCGGAAAAGGGGACTTTTACAATCATTGCTAAAAGCGAATCTCACAAAGAGGAAAGTATTATATTTACTTGGCATGCAAGAAATATCTTTAAATAATGTTTGATGGGGCAACATTTTAGACGTTTTAGGACATCTCAGATGCGCTTCAGTAAGTTAAATTTATTTGCAAGGAGGAAAGTATGCAAGATTATGCTGATAAAAAACAGGAAAATCTAAGTTCAAAGGTAAAAAAGGATACAAGTAAAATCTTTACCGACAATAACTCGGCTGTCCAACACCTGGGTAATTCACCTGAAGTAATGCATCAACAACCAATCCAAAGAACGGAGAACAACACTGGATTACCAGATTCTTTAAAAACAGGTGTAGAAAGCTTATCGGGTTATTCTCTAAATGATGTATCTGTACATTATAATTCTCAGAAACCAGCTCAGCTTAATGCGCACGCCTATGCACAAGGAACAGATATACATGTAGCACCAGGTCAAGAAAAACATCTAGCTCATGAATCATGGCATGTTGTACAACAGAAACAAGGACGAGTAAAGCCTACGATGCAAATGAAAGGTAATGTAAATATTAATGATGATGTTGGGTTGGAGAAAGAGGCGGATATGATGGGTGCAAAGGCTTTGCAAATAAAATCTAGAGAAAACATAAAACCCGAATCTTCTGAATTTGAAGGAATGCGTAGTGATTCAATTCAAAGAGCCATACGAACCAATGATACCCAATACTCATTTCAAAGTATCTTTGACGAAAATGGTAATCCATTTTTAAAAGAGTATGATACTAACAAGGAAGAAGGATATGCGAAAATTTCACAAGATCAACCTGATCTTGCTGTTGATAACATTGAGTATGATGATACTTATTTAGATACTACCGATGAAGTCACTTTGGATAAAATAAAAAATAACATAGAAAAATACAGAAGTGTTAATGTAAAATCAGGAGATGTTAAAGGGGTTATGGTTTCATCTAAGTCGTATTTATTTAAAGGAGGAACGCGACCAGATGTTGCATTGTATGACAAAGGAGGGGCTACACCATCAAAGTACACTGACTTTTATAAAGAAGCGTACGATGATATCAATGAACTAGTTACATGTTATAAGGATGATGATTTTTCAATTGATGCTGTTAACGATATTTGGAATAACTACATGTGCTCGTTTCAGAAAATGACAAGTCAAAAAACGCTTGTCATAATAGCAGAAGAATATAGAGTTCCAGGTGCAAGAGACAAAAATGAAGGTTTAGATATCGCATGTTTCGATGCAGTTGAGGCATATAAAAATAAGTGCATTGAAATGATTACCAACGATGACATTATTGAAGTAGAGCTGATTGATTTGGAAATCAATGCGATGACAGCATACAAGAAATGTACAAAAGACCTTCCTTGGGCAGGATCTGGCGGGAAAAAATCCTTTTTAAAAGATAGAATAAATGATCTTAATGACCTTGGAATCTCAGATGAAGATATTAATGAACAATTACATCTTGAAAGGGACGATTACTATCCATTCGACATTGGCTCTCCTATGATTGATCGAGAACCTAACTCAGACGATGAGGTCTAGCCAGATAAAACAGAGGTACAGAACATAATTTGTTAAATACGTGAACAGCGCACAACGCTACATCTGAGCAGAGGTCCACATATAGATTACTAGAAAGAGTTGACTCTAATTTAGAAATATTATTGATTCAGAATAAATTACTGAAACGGTTAAAATATTGTAAGTTATGATAAAGCACTTAGAGCACAAATACCTTGTTAACATATTGAAGTAACATGATTTATAATTTGAATTCATTTTATTGTTGAAACGATGGTTGTATAACTATCGTTTTTGTTTTGAAATATGTACAACTACTAAAAGAATCATACATCAAATAAATATCGATTTAATAATTCTATATAACCCTCTAACAGATTTGTTGTCCAGTTTCATCAGAAACATTAATGCAAGATTAGAAGCTGTTCTTGTAGCTTTGATAGTGGCTTGGTTACTAATGCCATTTAATAAACTATATTTTCAGGTTGTCATGATTTAATAGTATTCTACTTTGATCCATTGACATAAAATAATCAGAAGCATATACTTAAATTAGCTAAAATGCAAAATAGCTAAAAGGAGGCGCTGTGATTATTAATGCTACTGAAGTTAAGAATAGTTTTGGAAAGATACTAAAGCTACTTGATTATGAAGATGTTGTTGTTAAAAAGAATGGTAGGATTGTTGCTAAAATCACTAGATATACAGAGAATTTAGATCAGTTTGATTTGGTTAATGAGTCAGTACCAGCTTATGAACCTAAAGATAGAAAAGTGACTTATGAGGAATTTTTGAAGTTAACAGCAAATAGTGAAAAGAGATATGAGCTTTTAGATGGTGAAATTCATTTGTTATCGTCTCCTAGAGTAAAACATCAAACAACCGTTGGTATACTTCATGGTGAGTTATATAAACACTTGAATAGACATAACTGTGTTCCTTTTGTAGCGCCGTATGATATTACATTCAAAGTAGATGATAAGATGAATGTTTTAGAACCAGATTTAGGTATCATATGTGATTTAGAAGAACATACAGATGAAGAGGACAGGTATATCGGTTTACCAACACTTGTTGTGGAAGTGCTTTCTCCTTCATCGATATCTAGAGATAAAGTTAGAAAGTTAAATGCTTATATGTTATCAGGCATAGAAGAATATTGGATTGTAGATCCAGAAAAGGAGAGTGTCTCTGTATATCATTTCAAAGAATATGAAGTAGAAAACTATGCTGATTTTAAAAGAATAGAAGGCATTCAATCATTCGTATTTGAAGAACTGAAACTATTTTGGTAATCTGATATACATTTTATTAAACTCTCTTTACTTATAAACTAGAAATCACAGTTCATAAA
>JABXKX010000291.1 GCA_013619035.1 Peptostreptococcaceae bacterium | reverse complement strand
GATATCCTGATTTATAAACTGATTAATAAAGTCGAAACAGATTATATAGAGTTGAAAAATCTTGTTGATGAACCTGAATTTCTCTATATTACTAAGGATTATACCAATCGTCTAACTAGCACCTATCTGGACAATTATGAAGTGACTCAAGAAGCATTAGCATTGTATCCTGATTTGGATGACTATATAGATAAGTTGCATATGATTATCACTGGTGGGTATCAGATTAGAAAATTCGAAAATCGATATTATATTTTTCCGGATTATGCATCTTTTATTGTAAGGTATGATGATTATTACTCAGAAGCGACAAAAGACATTGCTGATATTTTGGTGAGTAAAAGTCGGAATATTGTAAAGACTGAAGATATGATTTTAATGGATATTGAAGAGATCGCTTATCAAGTAAATCAAATTGAAGTTTATTTAAAAAAATACCCGGATTCAGTTTATTTTGATATGTTAAGAGAAACATATATAGATTATTTTATTACAATGGTTACAAATGAAGACAATACTGAAATTTTGACTTCACGTGTAACATTGTATAAATATGATACATTATCCGATTTTAGAAAAATTAGAGACCGGTACTCATATACTCAAATGTCTAGACTATTAGATCAAATGGTAACTGCTATTGATGAAAATTCTGGACAATATAATGAATCTATTATTGAAGACATTATTACTAAAATCAACGCAAGTTATTAGATTAGGAGGAACTTCGTGCACAGAAGTTTTAGAGACAATCAAAGAGTTATGACACAATCAGGAAAATCCTTGAATATAGTAAAATTTCTTGGTGCAGGTGGTCAAGGTGAAGTTTACGAAGTGAACTACGATGGCAGGCGCTTGGCTTTAAAATGGTATTTTATTCAAACGGGTACTGAAAATCAAAGAAATATGATTGAAAAATTGATTAAGGTAGGCAAACCGGATGAACGATTTTTATGGCCTGTTGAAGCCATCACAGTCAATAATAAACGTAGTTTTGGCTATTTAATGCCTTTGAGACCTGTTCAGTTTAGCAATATAGTTGATCTTATGAAACGAAGAGTAGAACCTAGTTTTGATGCGGTTATTACAGCATGTATTCAACTGGCAGATAGTTTTCATAAATTACATCAAAAGGATTTGTGTTATAGAGATATTTCATTTGGTAATTTCTTTTTTCATGCTAGAACAGGAGATGTTCTAATTTGTGACAATGACAATGTCACACATACAAAGATTACTAATGCAGGTGTACTTGGTACACCGAGGTTTATGGCACCAGAGGTTGTATTAGGACATTCTAAGCCTAATATGGCTTCAGATTTATTTTCATTAAGTATTCTTATATTTTATATGCTGATGATGCATCATCCATTAGAAGGTAAACAGGAAAAACAAATTAAATGTTTCGATTTACCTGCGATGACAAAATTATATGGTGAGAGACCTATCTTTATATTTGATCCGATGAATCACAGCAATAGACCCGTACCAGGTTATCATGACAACGCATTGGCATTTTGGCCGATTTATACAGAACGTATCAGACAATTATTTACTCAGACTTTTACGAAAGGTACAAAATATCCAGAACAGCGAATTTCGGAGAAAATATGGCGAGATGTTTTGATTGAATTGAAAAATTCAATAACAATCTGTGATTGTGGTATGGAGAACTTTTATGATATTCATAAACTAAAGAATAATGTTCAGAATAGATGTTGGCAGTGTCAAAAAATGTTGTATCCCGCTTCAAGATTAAAGATAAATAATGAAATTATCATACTAAATTTGAGTACAAAACTATATGGTCATCACTTAATGGCACAAGAGAAGTATCGATTTAAAAAAATATTAGCAGAAGTGGTACCACATCCTTTATTAGAAGGTCGTTCAGGGTTAAAAAATTTATCGAAAACACCTTGGGTGATTAAAACAAGAGACGGTAAACAGTATACGATAGACTTTGGCAAAAGCTTTACCATAGAAGATGGTACGATGATACAATTTGGTGAAGTTGAAGGCATGATTCGAAAGGGGTAATATATGAAAATGAGACCGGGTGGAGAATTAGCAACAAGACCACTTGAATTTATTTGGTTAGCGGATTGTTCAATATCGATGAGAAATAGTGGTAAAATTGATGCTTTGAATGAAGCAATTAGAAGATCGATTCCACATATGCAAGAAGTTGCTTATGAAAATCCAAATGCACAAGTTTATATTAGAGCAATTAAATTTTCGAGTGGTGCATCATGGCATATTGAAGAAAGAGTGCCAGTTGAAGAGTTTGATTGGCAAGATTTAGAAGTAAAAGGTGTAACCGACTTAGGGGCAGCGTTCAAACTGTTAAAAGACTCTTTAAGAGTTGCTGAAATGAGTGATAGAGCGTTACCACCAGTAGTTGTACTGATATCAGATGGTCAACCAACAGATGATTATAAGTCAGCTTTAAAAGAGTTAATGGAAGAACCATGGGCCGTAAAAGCTGTAAAAATTGCAATTGCTATCGGCAGAAGTGCCAACAAGAGAATCTTGAAAGAATTTTGTGGAGAACAAGGTATCGAAGTATTATCAGCTGATAATGCGGAAACACTTGTTGAGTATATTAAATGGGTTAGTACCGTTGTATTACAGGCAGCATCATCTCCAGCGAGTCAAGCAAGTGATATACAAACAATGGGTATTAATGTTTCGATACCAATTATTGATGATGATTTTGAAGACATAGAAACAATATCGATAGAGGATGTGTGGTAATGTTTATAAAAAATAATCAATGGATGAATTCTTTTGAAACGGTTACTGGTAAGACTCATCTAAAAATAGAAATGCCTAATCAAGATGCTGTGATGAGTGAAGTCATAGAGGAAGATTTTTTAATTTCTGCTGTTGCTGATGGACATGGTTCAAAAAAGTGCACAAGAAGTCATTTAGGGGCACTTTATGCAGTAGAATCAGCTATTCAAGTCGCAAAAGATATTAAAGAAAATTTTATTAGAGATGATGTCATTCAAACAAAGTCCATTGGCAAATATTATACAAAGAGAGTCATTGCGCTTTGGCGTAAAAAAATTGACGAACATTTAGAAAGAAAACCACTGGATCTAGATCTTTTAGAAGACTTATCCTCAAAAGAGATTAAGAGTATAAAAAAGAATCAATATGTGTCTTATGGCTCAACATTGTTGATTGTGATGTTGATTAAAGATTATATTCTTTGTTATCAACTGGGGGATGGGGATATCTTATTTGTTTCAAAATCAAATAATGTCACAAAACCAATTAAAAGAGACGACCGTCATATTGCAAATGATACATCAAGTCTATGTTTAAGTCGACCAGAAAAAGAATTTAAAATTAAAATCTTTAGAGATCTTAATCATGTATTACAAATGATATTGTTGTCTACAGATGGTTATTCAAATTCATTTTCTTCAGAAACAGGCTTTTTCAAAGTCGGTTCTGATTTAGTCGAAATGATTTCGGAAGATGGGTTTGGTGTCGTTGAAGAAAATCTCAAAGAATGGATTGAAGATACTTCAAATCAGGGTAGTGGCGATGACACATCAGTAAGTATTTTAACTAGAATAAATAAAACAGAAGAGCTTGAGGCCGCCTCAAGTTAAAGGAGTTATATGTACGATTATCATTTGCATTCACATTTTTCTGGCGATTGTGAAGAAGAGATGGAAAACACCATTTTGGAAGCCATTAAAAGGGGAGGTAAACACCTCTGTTTTACAGATCATTTAGATTATGATTATCCCGATACAGAAATTCAATTTGAGTTTGATGCAGAAGGTTTTATTGAAACCTTTGAACTCTTAAAAGAAAAATATAAGAATCAGATTCATATTCAAAGAGGTATTGAAGTCGGTTTACAACCTCATGTTATTGAACAGAGTTTGCAGTTTATCAAATACTTCAAACCAGAATTTGTATTATGTTCTTTTCATGTTGCTGAAAAAAAAGATTTATACAGTGGTGATTTCTTTTTAGGAAAAACATCGGAAGAAGCATGGAATGTCTATTTAGACGACATCATTACAACACTTACTAATTTCAAAGAGTATTCCGTTGTTGGACATTTGGATATTTTAAAACGATATAACGAGGGTGTTAAAGGCATTCCTTACACGTATTACAAAGATAAAGTTGATATGATTTTGAAAATCATCATTGAAGATAAAAAGGGTATTGAAGTAAATATGTCAGGTTTAAGATCTGATTTAAATGAAACGCTGCCACATATGGACATTATAAAAAGGTACTATGAATTAGGTGGACAGTATATTACAATTGGTTCTGATGCCCATTTTAAGCAAGATATTTACTCTCATTTTGAAGAGGTATTGGAAATGCTTCAAGATATCGGATTTGAGTATTTTACAATTTACAATCATAATAAACCTGAACAAATCTCAATAAAAAGTACTCTAGATTCTCTCTAGAGTACTTTGTCTATTTCTATAGTCTTAACAGTTGGATCCAGTTCATAGATAACATCTTTTCTTTCTACGATAACTCTTACATGATCTGTTGTTTTCAAGCGATGTAAAAGTTCATTGGTTGGGTTTATAGCATAACCTTGTCCAACACTACAAAGCATGGTGTAATCACCGTTGGTATCACCATAAGCATAACTTTTACTTAAATCAAGATTATACTTTTTTGTTAAATCTTTGATGGCTTGTTTCTTGCTGTCAGCATCCCACATTCGTATGATTTCACCTGTGAAATTTCCTTTGTCATCTGTTAAATATTGTGTTCCCATACATTCGGTTGCATTGTATTTTTCTGCCATAGCCTCCACTAAATAATCGGGACTACCTGAAATAAAGAATACATGATGACCTTGTTCCTGATGGAATTTAATACGGTTTCTTGTAAATTGATAAACAGAATCCCATTTAAGATCAATTACTTGTTTAGTAATGAATGCAGTTTCCTGTTTGTTTAAATTTTTAATCGCATCTATGTAGATATCAGCAAGCTCTTCCATATAGTCTTCATAGTTGCCTCGTCTCTTTTTCCACATGTTATACGTTTTCTCTACATGGCCATACCACATAACCGGATCAATAACTTCATATTTTAATAGCTTTTTAAAATGTTCTATCATTAATGAGTCTCTGTAAAGTGTACCGTCTATATCAAAAAAAGCACCTATTGCCATAATGACTCCTTTCCGTTTAAAATTCATTTAAATTGGTATATATATAATAACATAATATGGTTCGGAGGTGATGATATGTCATTAATCTTAATAATTATTATGACAATTATAATCTATGTTGTCTTAGAAAACAATAAAATTCAACTTTTGTTCGATCATCTGAGGAGTTTGGATTTTGAAATTGAACGTCGGATTCAACCTTACATTGTCAATAATCGTCAAGTAGATGTATTTACGATTCAAGAAATTAGAACGATGATAAGAAGTGAATTTATCAATAAACATTTGATTGATGACTTCAAAATCTATAAGGATGATATGTATAAGGTTAAAGTTATGTTAAGAAGAGGTCTGGCTGTACAGGATTTAGAAATGATTACAAGTGGAAAGAGATTACAGTTAATTGAAACATCAATGGAGTACAGTAATATCGAATTTTCAAAAAAATAAAATAATATTCACATTCTGTTTAGGAGTTCAAAGCATGGGTATATAAATAATGGAAATACAAATTATGATATTACTTCTTTAAAGATAGTCGGTATTATCCTTAAGGGTTTAATATAGATTGCAGAAACACGGGACGTATTAATGGGTTTTACACCCATCTTGTAGTAAAGAAGAAAAGATACAAATGATACAAAACGTAATAAATGCACGATTATTGGAAACTTTTAGGCCGTACCATTTAGACAGTTTTGTCAGGAGGGATGACCATAGAAGAGATAAGAGTACTGA
>JABXKX010000485.1 GCA_013619035.1 Peptostreptococcaceae bacterium | reverse complement strand
ATTCAATAACGGTATCTATTTACCATGAATAAACACACACCGATGCAAAACAATCTAGATACTTTATTTGAATCGATTAAGTAAAATTACAAAAAAACATCCAATTTGCCTAATAAACAAATGGATGTTTTAGTTTAATTATTTTATTAAATCAAAGAATCTAGGCAATGCCAATGACAAGTTTGGAACATATGTAACCAATAATAAAATTGCTGTCAAAACAATAAAAAATGGTACTAGCCGTTTAAATACTTGCTCAATTGTTACTCCTCCAATTTTACATCCAGTAAATAAAATTGGTCCCACAGGTGGCGTAATTGTTCCAATACATAAATTGAAGACAATCATTATTCCAAAGTGAACCGGATGCATACCAAATTTCTCAACAATAGGAAGAAAAATTGGTGTAAATATTAATACCGCAGGAGTTGGATCCATAAAAGTTCCAATTATTAAAATAATCACATTCATAATCATTAGAATAATGATTTTATTATTTGTGATACTTAGAAGTCCTTGTGCTACAATTTGTGGAATATTTGTAAATGCCATTACCCAAGACATTATAGAAGACACACCAATCATAAAAATAACAATTGAAGTCATTCTTGCTGAATTTAATAAAATATCGGGTAAATCCTTAATTGTTAATTCCTTATAAAATAATGACAGTATAAGAGAATATACAACAGCTATTGCAGATCCTTCAGTTGCTGTAAATATTCCTTTTAGAATACCTCCAATCACTATCACTATTAATAATAAACTTAAAAATGCATCTAAAAAAACTCTTACTTTTTCTTTAAATGGTACTTTATTTGAAGATATGTAACCTTCTTTTTTAGCCATGATTGCTGCGACAACCATTACACCTAATCCCCATAATATTCCTGGTATATAACCACCAATGAATAATGCTGATATTGAAACACTTCCAGCAACTGTTGAAAAAACTATAAGTGTATTACTAGGTGGGATCAGCATCCCTGCTGGTGCACTTGCAATATTAACTGCTGAACTAAACTCTTTGCTGTAACCTTCTTTTTCTTCTAGTGGTGCCATAGTACCACCAACAGCAGCTGCTGCAGCTACGCCAGATCCACTAATTGCACCAAACATCATATTGGCAACTACATTAGATTGAGCTAAAGCTCCAGGTAATCTTCCGCTTATTACTTTTGCACAGTTAACTAGTCTAATTGCTATACCACCATTATTCATTATATTTCCTGCTAAAATAAAGAACGGTATTGCTAATAAAGAAAATGAGTTGGTACCTATAAATAAACGTTGTGCTGATGTTATCATTGCACTTTCTAAAGGTAGTATTAATAACATAGATACAGTAGAGGATAAACCGATACTAATACTAATTGGAACACCTATTGTCAGTAATATCGGTACTAGGACCAACATCACCAAACCAGCTTGTATTGCTAATTCCATTACTATTCTCCCTTACTTTTGACATTTTTGAAAGCATTAATCATATTTAGAATATTATTAGCACCGTAAAATAAAACAAATACACCACTTATTGGGACCGCACTATATATTACGCCAATAGGAATCTGTAAAGCAGCATCTACCTGTAACATTTGCCTTGCGGTTGCAATTGATCCACCATAAACCATTACACCCATAGCAAACGTACTTATTAATAATTCTTGAATAATTGTAAGTAACAGTTTTACTTTCGGTGATACTTTATCAACTACAAAAACAATTGCCATATGATCTCTTTTACCAAATACATAAGCAGAACCAAATAATACCAGCCATACAAATAAATACTGCGCTAACTGTTCTGTAACCGCGCTCGGATTATTAAGAACATATCTTGTAAAAACCTGCCACGTTACCAATAATGTCATAATACTCAATACAGTAATACAGAATATTTCAACTATTAAATCTAATCTTTTTCTTATTGCATTCATTTCTAAACTCCTAACAGATTAGGTTAACATCTGAAATCATCCTACTGAAAGAATGATTTCAGATGCCTTATTTTAAATAAGATTATGTAAATTCGTTCCTATTTTGCTAATTCTCTAACTGCTTCATACAACTTTAATGCATTATCAGA
This sequence comes from Peptostreptococcaceae bacterium, assembly GCA_013619035.1. The sequence goes on along the minus strand of JABXKX010000485.1, from coordinate 3,832 downwards.
ACTGCTTGTTACTTCATCATGTAACTCTGATACATTTGCTTGGAAAGGCTTAATATCAACAGTTACAAAGGTTGCACCATTTTCGATTGCTACTGCTTTAGCAGCTTCAACATTCTTATTCCAAACTTCAAATTCATTCTCAACTGTTTCTTTCATTAACGTTGTAAATATAGTTCTATTTGCTTCTGACATTTCTGAATATACATCACTATTAATAATAATTAAATCCGGAACCATTAAATGTTGAGTGTATGAGAAATAAGGAGCAACTTCATAATGCTTAAGATCAGCATATGTAACTTCGTTATTTTCTCCGCCTTCTAAAACACCTTGTTGGATAGCTGTGTATACTTCACTTTGAGACATTGGCGTACCAACACCACCCATTAAATCAAGCATCTTTTTCATTGTATCTGATTGCATTACTCTTACTTTGTATCCAGCTAAATCAGCAGGGGTATTAATTGGCTTGTCTGTGTAAATATTTCTTGATCCAGCAGTGAAAGCAGCAACAACTTCAAAACCATTTTTTGATGTAGATGCAAATAAATCATTTAAGACACCTGAAGTGAATACATTTTTTTGATGTTCTTGACTATCATAAATGTAAGGAAGTCCAATTACAGCAAAATCTTTATTATAGTTTTCTACAATTGGATTACCTACTACTGACATTTGAATTGCTCCAGATTGAACTAATTCAGAAGTCGCTCTTTGATCACCTAATAATGCATTAGGTGAAATTTCTATAACTAGTTCCCCATTAGTTTCTTTTTCAAGTTTTTCACCAAATTCTGATAAAGCGATATATTGTGGGTGATTTTCAGATTGATTAAAAGCAACTTTTAATACAGTTGTTTTAACTTCAGTCGTTCCTGCACCATTGGAAGCGTTTTCTTCATTATTAGAACAAGCTATCGTTGATAGCGATAATATTAATACCATTAAGATTATAATTAACTTTTTCATTATTTTATGTTCCTCCATTAATAATTAAAATTCATCTACAAAATAATTTGCAAATTCACTATGAATTTTGTCACCCAGTCTTCTTATTCCACCATTTAGATGCATGGTAACAAGATATTCGATTTCATCTATTTTTTTATGCTCTATAATATCCAACAACTTCTTATGTTCTTCATAAATTGCAATAAAGTCTTTTGCAACTACAATATCAAGCATTCTGAATCTTGTGTAATGCACCTGTGATTTTTGAATTTGTTCCCATACTATTAACTTATCAGTAGCTCCAAACCAGATTTTATGAAATTTACTATCTAGCTTATAGAACTCTTCTGGTGTAAAATCATCTTCAAGTAGAATTTCTTGCTGTCTTAAGTTATATTTTAGTTCTTCAAGCGTCTTTTTATTCATAATCTTAATCGCATCTCTAATAACCATTGTTTCAATGGCTATTCTCATATAAATAAGCTGGCTAATATTGCTAAAATTCAACAGTGATACATAATTTGCTTTATAAGGTATTGCAAATACTAAATCATCACTTCTTAATTTAGATATTACATCTCGACTCGGCGTCCTAGAAATATTATACTTTTCACAAACTTCTTGTTCTGTTATCATCTGACCTGGTTTTATAATTAAATTCAATATATCACTTTTTAAATGTTCATACACCTCTTCAACTATTGTATTTGCTCTATAAGATTTGTTATTTATCATTTTTAACTCCTTCTCAAAATAGTAGTACTTCTCATTTTACTATTTTAATGATTCTATTTCAACATGGTCCATATCTGTAAACTCAATATTTTCACCACACATACCCCATATAAAGGTATAATTACTTGTTGCAACGCCACTATGAATGGACCAACTAGGCGATATAACAGCTTGTTCATTCGCCATTACAATATGTCTTGTTTCATCCGGTTTACCCATTAAATGGAATACTCTAACTTCTGGTTTCATATTAAAGTACATATATACTTCCATACGTCTTTCATGTGTGTGACAAGGCATTGTATTCCATACACTACCAGTATTTAGCGTTGTCATGCCCATTACCAATTGACAACTTTCACATACTTCTGGATGTATATACTGATTAATAGTTCTTACATTCAAACTCTCTGAATCACCTAATTCTAGTTTCCTAGCTTGATCTAGAGTGATAATTCTAGTAGGGAACTCACGATGAGCTGGACTACTATTAAAATAGAATTTTGGTGGATTATTTTTATCAACAGATAAGAATTTTACATCTTTTGAACCTTTTCCAATATAAAGTCCATCATTAGGCGACATATCATAAGTCGTTCCATCTACTATAATTTTGCCTTCTCCACCAATATTGATTATACCAGCTTCACGTCTTTCAAAGAAATAACTTACTCCTAATTCCTTGCCAGTGTCTAGCGCAAGTTCAAGATTCATTGGCATTATACCACCTGCAATAATTCTGTCTACATGTGAATAAACCAGATTGATTTCATCTTCTAAAAAAAGTTTTTCAATTAAATAGTGTTTTCTAAGCTCATCAGTTGTATAATGCTTAGAATCTTCTGGATGATTTGCATATCTTACTTCTAATTTCATTTACGACTCCTCTTCTAATGCTTGTAAAAATTGTTATCTTGCAAGCCAACCACCATCAACAGCTATAGTATATCCATTAATATAGTTGGATGCACTTGAAGCTAAGAATACTGCAGTACCTCCAACATCTTCAGGTGTACCCCATCTATTAGCTGGAATTCGGTTTAATATTTCTTTACTTCTTTCTTTATCAGCTCTTAGTGCTTTTGTGTTATCAGTAGCCATATATCCAGGGGCAATTGCATTAGTATTAATTCCTTTGTCAGCCCACTCATTAGCCATTAACATTGTAATTCCTTTTACGCCTGATTTACTAGCTGTGTAAGATGGTACTCTTATTCCACCTTGGAATGATAACATTGATGCAATATTAATTATCTTACCTAAAGTGTTTTGCTTCAAATACTGCTTTGCAACTGCTTGACTTAGGAAGAACACTGTTTTTACATTAATATCCATAACGTCATCCCAATCTTTTTCAGAAAAATCAATTGCATCATCACGTCTTATGATACCTGCATTATTTACAAGAATATCAATTTTTCCAAACTCATTTACTGCTTTCTCAACAATTCCATCAATCGGTTCTAAAGACAATAGATTTGCTTCTACAGCCAAAAACTTCTTGCCTAAAGCTGTAATTTTATCATTGGTCTCTGACATTTCTGTATAATCAACACCAACAATGTCAGCACCTGCTTTTGCTAAACTAAGTGCAATACCTTGCCCTAATCCAGCTCTACATCCTGTTACAATAGCAACTTTTCCCTCAAGTGAAAAAATGTTCATTTTTACCTCCATTTCGGATATCAACTTCATGAATGTCAATATACCAAATAGTTCTCTTCTTACGATTACGTATATCGCACGAATTGCATACAACGTATACATTGTATACAATGTATACAATTAGTATAGATTGTTTTTTTTTATCTGTCAATAATAAATATCAAGATTCTATTTCAATACCTATTTTTCAATAAAAAAAATAACTCAATTTATGAGTTAATCCTTTGTAACACTGCATTCTCATTTAATATCTCAATTGCTGCTTCAATGGACAATATCCCTTCTGCCTCCAAAAACTCATATCCTTTTGCCACAAATTCTGCCGTTTAATGTATAAACAATTACACTACAATTGTTCATACAGACTTACAAGCTCTTTGAAATAGAATGTAAAAAATAGTATAAGGCGTAAGAAACAGCCTCATAAGTAACATTCCCATCATTTGCCATATACTTACTAATAGCATTTGTTCTCTTATCT
>JABXKX010000072.1 GCA_013619035.1 Peptostreptococcaceae bacterium | reverse complement strand
AAAGAGATGCGTCTTTTATGTTTTTTACGATACGTGCTCGCCCTTCGACTATGCCCGTAGAAACGGCTAAACCTGGCAAAGCATTTTCTGGAAGGTTATCCCTCTCGTACTCGCCTGTGATAATTTCGCCATCCGATGTCATCACTCTTGGGGGCGTTAGCTTTTCAAATTCCTCATAGTCTTTTTTCCTTTCAGAAATTAACTGATCGTCGAGTTTTTTCCCATTAACAACTGCTCTCAATTCATCGAAATGTAGATAGTAAATATCTTCTACTTCATTAAGAACGCCACTTTGAAGAAGATTATCAGCTTCCTTAAGCATTGCTTCTTTATAGATCAAGTACCTTTTCATGTAGGAGAACTTCGGATATTCACGATAGCCTATATAATTACGAATCAAACTAGCCATTCGCCTTATCTTTTTAGCCTTTTTCTTACCCCTAGGCAACTTCTCTACTTGACTGACTAATTCTTGTATTCTTTTTTCAGATTGAGCTTTCCCTTGTTCATATTTAAGCGCTGAAGCACCGGGTTCAAAGTTCTTAATATTGTTTAGAATCAAAGGGATTAAATCAGTCGGTTTTTCGCTCCACCTAGGAACTGTAATATCAATATCCCCTGAACAACGCATGCCATATTTTCTTAAGTATCCTTTTATAGAATCACATACAAGTTTACCACCATCAAGCTTACTGATATCTTCAAAAAAAGTTTGATCCCTTGGATCATTCAGGTAATCAATTACTTCTGGATAATTTCTTACAACATCAGCTACATCGATAAGAGAAAAACCAGTATCCGTTGTAACACTATTGGGGATCGACATAATAATTGTATCTGCTGCATTTTCTTCACCCAGCCATTTTTTAATTTTCGAGTTGAACCAATTTGTAGATAACATTACGGCTGTAATCACACCAGCATTTGGAGGTTTCATCAGTTTTACTCTTCTATTATCGTGATCTTGAGCAATGTATGTAAAAACTTCATCACCAGACAAATTTTGGATTTCAGCTTTCATTTTTTCTATGGATTTTTCCTCTTCATTGATTAACTTGCGAATTATATCAGAATTATTTTCTTTATAAGCTTTATAAGCATGGAGCATAATTGATAAGGCTCCACTATTGTTTTGTAGATTAAAAACTTTTTCTTTTCCTTTTGGAAGTTTTTTTATAAGTTGCTTGTCACTTACGATCTTCAAGACTGAATTTGTAATGAGAGTATCCCCGATCACGGTCAATAATTTTGTTGCAATTATTCTTCCAATAGGCGAGGCTAAATCATGGGTAACATCAATGTAATGTCTTCCTCCTATTTCTTGTGATGGGGGGTCGCTAATAACCGAATTAAAAAAGAACATTCCAAGTGGTTTTATCGGGGCTGTCATCATTTGCATATGACCCGATGACACAAAAACTCTTTTTTCCTCATTCTTTATATCAGCTAGCGGATATAAAGTGGTTATTGGTCTGCTCTGAAGGATATAGATCGAACCATTTAAAATACACCACTCAATGTCTTGTGGATATGAAAAGTATGCTTCAATTTTCCTAGCTACTCTTTCAAGCTCTAGTATTTGATGATCGGTAAGGGTTTGCTTATTTTTTAAGTCATCGCTAATTGTAATTTTCTCAGTTCCACCATCTTGTTTTGCATAAATTCCCATGTTCTTGCTGGCTATTTCTTTATCGATAATTTTACCATCACATACTTTGTAGTTGTCCGAATTCACAAGACCAGACACCAAGGCTTCACCTAGACCGAAACTTGCATCAATTGACACGACTTTGCGATTAGAGGTGATCGGGTCTGCGGTGAACATAATTCCTGAAGAATCCGAGAATACCATCTCTTGCACAAGGACAGCTATACAAACTTTTCTATGATCAAATCCATTTAGAATTCGGTATATAACCGCACGGTCTGTGAAAAGAGAAGCCCAGCATTTGCTTATATATTTTACAATCCGATCAAACCCAATAATGTTTAAATACGTATCATGTTGACCAGCGAAGGAAGCCGTTTGTAAATCTTCAGCTGTAGCACTGGATCGAACCGCATACGGTTTATCTTCTCCTAACTTTGCCAGACAGATTGCAATTTCATTGGTTATTTTTTCAGGCATACTCGTTCTAACTATGACATCACGTATTAAACCGCTGATTTCACTGATCCGTTCAAGTTCGTTTATTTTTACCAGTGAGAGTTGAGTCAATAGTGCGTCTAACGCTTTGTTATTCTTAAATAGTTCTGTATAAGCAGTGGTCGTGATGCAGAAGCCTTCCGGAATATTAATATCATCAATTGTAGACAATTTAATCAGATTCCTTGCTTTCCCTCCTACTTGAGAAGGCTTGGGCACGACTAGTTCCTTAAAGCTATATACCATTGAATTCATCCGTCTCACCTACCTTTCTTCTATTCCATAACGAATCATATCTAGAAAGATCCTTTTCCTATTAAATAAATCATCCCAATACGCATCGTCTTGTATTTTTTTATCATCAGTCAATTCTATTGCAATGATCTTTCTAAAATCAGCCATTATAATATTGACCAGCTCAAAGGCATATTCATGATCAACGCCGTCTCTTAGATGGATATCATCAAATAATTCTTTCATCAATTTATCCTTAGATACATCGATTGCACCGTATTTCTCTTTGACATGTAGTGAGAATTTGCCAACCTCCCCTTTTAACTCTTCTGGTGTTGAGTGAAAAGCTTCAAATAGCAATTTGCTCACTTTAGGATTTTGTCTTAAATAATCTATTTTATAAGAACCACTTTGCCCTTTTGCTTGAAAGAAGTCGTTAAAATCCGATAAGGGTTCCTCTATAATATCCGATGACATTTTTTCGAAACAACGGTCCAACACACTTATGTATGTCTTTTTTTTGCTCTTAAAATGATGAAATAACAAGGCTTTCGATATACCCGCTTCCTCTGCTAGCATGGCCGTGGTCGTTTTTGTGTATCCGCTTCTGACAAAAGTCTCAAAACATGAATCTAAGATTTTTTCTTTCTCATATAACTTTACTGGCATATATTTGACCTCCTTACATTTTTGCTAACTCTTGTTCAATTTAATTATATTCTTTTGCTAACCGTTGGTCAACAAAAAAGGATGTGACTGTTTAGGATAAACGACGAATAGGAATGCAAATAAAAAACGACTCCACTTTTTACTGTGAGGCCGTTTTCGCAATGGTTATTCATTTTTTTACTGGTTACTTCAATGTGGCGTTGATGCAAACCATATTATCAACGACTAGTAACCTAAGAAAGGGTCATTAATCATTCGTTTTTTACTGATGCCACGATTCTTTAAATCCTTCTTAATGGCTTTAATCACTGGCATATCACCAGAAATATAATAATAAGCCCTATTGCCAAATTGGCTCACAGCTTCTTTTATCGCTTTTTGAGTTTCGTCTTTAGAAGCGGTTTGAATCAATTTAATCTTATCATTTTGACTGGTAATGTTGGCAAAATTCTCACCAAACAAATGATAATCGTTTGATGAATGAATGACAATAATTTCTCGTGATTTGTCCGATTCAAGTGTTTTTACGATCGCTCTAACAGGCGTTACTCCTACACCCCCTGCTATCATAACGATTGGATCTGTATCGTCTTGTATTTTAAACCAACCAAATGGTCCTCGAATTGCTACTTTTTCACCTGGCTGAAGGTGACTCAAGTGCTTTTTAAAGCGACTTACCTGTTGGCCTGTTCTTGTTCCAATCATAATATAACCTTCACTCGGTGCCGAAGCAACACTAAATGCTCTCCACTTCTTGCCTTCAATATCTTTACCAGGCAGTGTAAAAATTCCATGCTCCCCGGGTATCCATTCTTCATTTTGAATATCTAACTTGACTACCTAATAGTCGCCATAGGGATTCTCAACTGATTTTACAGTCAAAACCGATTTCTTTTTTAGACCTTTAAAGTCTGAAAATCTCATTTCTGCTACTCCTTTCTTTTTTCAATTTCTTTCCCAAAATATTTGATTTGTTCAATAAATGATAGTTTTTCACCCTCAGTAAAGCCTGATAGTAAGTCGTTCAAATAAATTATATGCTCTTTATGGACATCCATAAAACATTTGCGTCCATACTCCGTGATTTCAATCCAAAATATCCTTTTATCGTTTTCATCTTGGACTTTAATCACAAGATCTTTCGCAATCATCTTATTCACGGTATGGGTAATTGTGCCACTGCTTATAAGTGCAACCGCCCCTAACTTTTGCGTTTTAGCACGACCCACATCATTAAGGTGGGCAAGCATGGTATACATACTTGCTTGCATGCCCAGTGATTCAAGATTTTTCCCTAAATTGTTCATAAATGCTTGGTTTAGTTTGGTCATCACAACCATTAATTTAATATTCGTTTCCATGTTGATCCCCATCCAGAAAAGTCCCCTCTGATAAATCATGAAAAGTTTGATTCAGTTCTTCCTTGGTGTTCATTACAATTGGACCTCTCCATGCAACTGGCTCATTTAGCGGAAAGCCTTGTGCAAATATGAATTCAAGCTTCCCCTTGATCATATAACCACCTATATCTAAGGTGTAAGCATTCATTGGTGATAGTTTCTCTTCGTTAATATGGCCCTCACCACGGATGACAAATAAGAAACCATTTTTTCCTTTATCCCGGTTGATTATAATCTCACTTTCCTCATCACAGATCACATGCAGCATTTGAATGCCTAGTTCACTCTTATCGATGGGACCAACTAGGCCTTGATATTCTCCACTAATCACTCGCACTTCATAGGTTGAGTGCTTCACAATTTTAAGTGTTCCTCGTGTCATTGATTGATAGCTTGGTTGTATTCGCTTTTTACTCTTTGGTAGGTTAACCCAAAACTGAAAACCTTCTATGCCTTCTCGACTAGCTACTGGCATTTCCTGATGCATAATACCACGTCCAGCAGTCATCCACTGTAGTTCGCCTGGACCAATCACGCCTTTATTTCCAATACTATCTTGATGTTCAACTGAACCTCTTAGAATATAACTAATCGTTTCGATCCCCTTATGTGGATGCCATGGGAAACCAGGTGTTTCCATATTATTATCCTGATTGAAGTAATCAAGCATTAAAAACGGATCAAAATCATTGACCTCATAATAGCCAAATACTCGATTCACCTCGACACCAGCCCCTTCAATAACTGACTTTGCTGGGTATTTTTTAAGAATCATACTGCACCTCCATATTATCTTGATATTAAGACAGTTTCAGTATACGCTCTTATTATCTTCGTGTCAAGATAATGGGGTGGAAGGGAAAAGAAACTGAATTAGATATGGTACAATAAATATGAAGTAACAGAAAAAGAAAGGATGAATGAAATGGTCAAAAAATCCACGATACCGGAAAATTTCTTATCTCAATATGATTTAATCGTTTCAAAAATTCCTGATATGGAACGCAAGGGTATAAATCTGCCCTATACTTCAATGAATGGAAATATGTATTCCATGATGAGAAAAGACGGTGTTCTCGGCATTCGGTTAAACGCGAAGGACAGGGAATCTTTTATGGAAACACATCATGCGGCTCCCTTTGAAAACTATGGTTCCATGATCAAAGAATATGTAGAAATTCCGGCAACTTTGCTGATGGATACGGATACTATGGTAAATTATATGAAAAGGAGTCACGCATATGCCAAAACCCTCAAATCGAAACCTACAACAAAAACAAAATCAAAAAAACAGCTTACTAATACGCAAGAGAAAAAAGTCACCCACTTGGTTGTTGAATCCTATAAGAATGGCCAAATAAAGGCAGCCATTCAAGGTGACCAACTCACGAATTATTTTGAAGACGGCACAATAAAAGCCCAAGGGAAAATAATAAATGAGAAAATGAACGGAAAATGGATTTTCAATAAAAAAGGGGGTTCCCTCTTACAGAT
>JABXKX010000423.1 GCA_013619035.1 Peptostreptococcaceae bacterium | reverse complement strand
ACACTAGGGAATAATTCAACTACAATCATAAACAATAAAAGAAATGCAGTGACGAGAAAAAGTAAATTATTGATGATGTCATAGAGAGCTGATGGTGGTGGAAATTCAGTACGGATAAATAATCGAAAAACATCTCTGAGCATCTAACCGAAAACTTAGGTGAGTAGATTTAGACGTAAGCCATGCGTTAAATGGATAGATATCGACATCATGTCCGTATCGATTGAGCCGGATCGAAAGATCAATTTGGGTGGTACCGCGAATATAAACTTCGTCCCTTTACTAGGGATGGGGTTTTTTTATATTTAAAAGGAGGCTGTAATGAAACTAAAAAGAACGCACTACTGTGGGAGATTAACAGAAAATCATATAGGACAATCTGTTACAGTCATGGGTTGGGTTCAAAGACGACGTGACCTTGGAGGCGTTATATTCCTTGATGTACGTGATGCCAGTGGTGTGATACAAGTGGTTATTGACTTGAAAAATGTCACTGAAGAAATCTTCAAATCATGTGAAACAATCAGAAACGAATTCGTTGTTGAAATAAAAGGAAATCTTGAAAGAAGAGATGACGATACCATTAACTTAAACAGTCCTACGGGCATGATTGATATAAGAGTTATGGAGCTAAATATCATGAACAAATCAAAAACACCACCGTTTATGATTGATGGAAATATCGATATCAAAGAAGACTTAAGACTGAAATACAGATACTTGGATTTAAGACGAAGTGATATGTTAAGTACATTAAAAATGAGACAACAAGTTATTACGATCGTCAGAGATATGATGATAAAAAATGATTTTATCGAAGTAGAAACACCAATACTTACAAAGTCAACTCCTGAAGGTGCAAGAGATTATGTTGTACCGAGTAGACTTTCAAAAGGGAATTTTTATGCACTCCCTCAATCACCACAAATCTACAAACAGTTGTTAATGGTATCTGGTATCGATAAATATTTCCAAATTGCCAAGTGTTTTCGAGATGAAGATTTAAGAGCTGATAGACAGCCGGAATTTACTCAGATAGATATGGAATTAAGTTTTGTAACTGAAGATGATATTATTTACTATTTAGAAACTTTATTCACAAAAATTATGAAGGATACCCTGGCATTAGATATTGAACTACCATTTAGACGTATTACTTATGAAGAGTCTATGGATAAGTTTGGTTCTGATAAACCTGATTTAAGATTTGAAATGCCGATGGTTGAACTGAGTGACATTATGGCGACTTGTTCGTTTGAAGTTTTTAGAAAAGTTGTAGATCTTGGTGGTATTGTAAAAGGCCTTTGTGTAAAAGGTGGTAGCAAGTTTACAAGAACACAAATTGAACAACTCACAAAGAATGCCATTCAATATGGTGGTAAAGGTATGGCTTGGATTTCGATTCTTGAAGACGGCAGTTTACAAAGTGTTTTAACAAAATACTTCTCTGAACAAGATTTGGTAGCTATTCAAGAAAGACTCGGGGCAGAACCTGGAGACTTAATTATATTTAGTGCTGATGAGAAAGAAAAAGCACTTAGTATTCTTGGTAACTTAAGATTAGATGTTGGTTCATTATTAGGTCTTAGAGACGATGATGACTTTGCATTTGTTGTTGTAACAGATTTTCCACTTTTAGAATGGTCAAGTGAAGAAAAACGATTTGTTGCTAAACATCATCCATTTACAATGCCAAGAGATGAAGATTTGGAATTATTTGAGACCGATCCTGGTAAAGTTTGTGCCAAATCATATGATGTGGTTTTAAACGGTGTAGAACTTGGTAGTGGTAGTATTAGAATTCATGACAGAGACATGCAAACTGAAGTGTTTAAATTATTAGGATTCTCAGAAGAAGAAGCAAAAGAACGTTTTGGATTTATGTTAAAAGCATTTGAATATGGTACACCGCCACATGGAGGATTTGCATTTGGTTTGGATAGACTGATTATGTTGATGACAAAGAAACAAAGTATAAGAGAAGTTATTGCCTTTCCGAAGTTAAGAGATGCTTCTTGCGCGATGATGCATGCGCCTTCTAAAATTGATGCAGAACAGTTAATGGAACTTGATCTACATGTTGCATTACAGGAAATTAAAGTTGATGAACCTACTAAAATGACTCATGAAACATTAGATTATATAGCCGGACTTGCAAATTTAAAAATTGGCGATGACGAGAAAACTGAATTTTCGAAACACTTAGACGATATCATTGGATTTGCTGATGCTTTAAATGAAGTCGATGCAACAGGATTTGAACCATTATCATTTATTGGACAAGCCAAAAATGTTTTTAGAAAAGACGAAAATAAAGAATCTTTAAGTGTTGAAGAAGCGCTCAAAAATGCTCCTAGTAAACACAGTAACTATTTCTTAGTACCGAAAAGTATTGGAGGTCAATAATGACAATAATAGATATGAGCCTCAAAGAATTGAGAGATGCTTTTTTATCAGGCGTACTGACATATGAAGCGATTATTACAGAGTATTTAAATCATATTAAAAAAACAGATAGAAAAATTGCTGCTTATCTTTATGTGGATAGTAAAAAGGCCATAGAAAAAGCAAGAATTATAGATGATAAGTTTAAAAAAGGAGAAACAGTCGGTCGTTTAGCGGGTGTACCAATTGCCATTAAAGACAATATTGTGACAAAAGGTATGCCAACGACATGTGGATCAAAGATGTTGGAAAACTATTATTCTCCATTTGATGCGACTGTAGTAGAAAAGATCGATGCTGAAGATGGTGTGATTCTTGGGAAATTGAACTTAGATGAATTTGCAATGGGATCAACGACTGAGAATTCATATTATCAAAGCACCAAAAACCCCCATGATTTAAGTAAAGTACCAGGTGGCAGTTCAGGTGGTTCGGCAGCAGCAGTGGCTTCTAAACAAGCTTTAATTACTTTAGGATCTGATACTGGTGGATCAATAAGGCAACCGGCATCTTTCTGTGGGATTGTTGGCTTAAAACCGACTTATGGTAGAATTTCAAGAAATGGTTTGATTGCATTTGCATCTTCATTAGATCAAATTGGACCAATGGCACATAGTGTAGAGGACTTGGCTTATATCATGACCATATTATTTGGACATGATGCAAAGGATACAACCTCTGCTGATGTAGCTGTAGATGATTACTTGGAATCACTTTATCAAGATATAAAAGGGATGAAAATTGCTTTACCTTCAAATTACTTAGATGAAGGATTAGCTGAAGATGTAAAAAAGACTGTATTAGATGTTGCTGAAACATTTAAACGTTTAGGCGCAACCGTTGATTATGTAACTCTGAAAAGTGTGAAGCATGCTTTGCCTGCCTATTATATCATTTCATCAGCAGAAGCATCATCAAACTTAGCTAGATTTGATGGTATCCAATATGGATTTAGACCTCAGGGTGAATTTACTTTAGATGAACTTTATAAAGAAGCAAGAAGCCAAGGCTTTGGAGAAGAAGTAAAAAGAAGAATTTTATTAGGCACTTACGCTCTTAGCTCTGGTTATTACGATGCTTATTATAAGAAAGCTCAACAAGTAAGAAGTATGATAAAATCTGACTTTGATATGTTATTTAAAACTTATGATTTGGTTTTATCACCAACAGCACCAACAACGGCATACAATATAGGACTTAGATGTGAAGATCCTATTGAAATGTATTTAGGAGATATTTATACTGTACCGGTTAATATAGCAGGTTTACCAGCACTTTCTTTAAATGGTGGTTTTGATAAAGATGGTATGCCAATCGGTGTACAACTGATAGCACCTTCGTTTGATGAAAAAACTTTAATAAAGGCAGCTCATGCTTTGGAAAGGGGACTTAAAGATGCATAAGACATATGAAATGGTCATTGGACTTGAAGTCCATGTGGAACTAGAAACAGAATCAAAGATATTTTGTGGTTGTAGTACACGATTTGGTCAAGAACCAAATACTCAAGTATGCCCCGTATGTTTAGGCTTGCCAGGTTCATTGCCAGTATTAAATGAAAAGGTGGTAGAGTATGCGGTTGTAGCGGGTTTGGCTACAAACTGTGAAATAACCGAAGTCGGTAAACAAGATAGAAAGAATTACTTTTATCCCGATTTAGCAAAAGCTTATCAAATTTCACAATACGATCAACCTTTGTGTGAAAGAGGTTTTATAGAAGTCGAAGATAAAGATGTCAGTAAAAAAATTGGAATCACTCGTATCCATATTGAAGAAGATGCAGGTAAATTAGTTCATAACAAAGAACTTGGGACACTTATCGATTACAATAGAGCAGGTGTACCACTTGTTGAAATCGTTTCAGAACCTGATCTACGTTCGGCTAATGAAGCAAAACTGTATTTGCAAAAACTTAGAGGCATCTTACTTTATACTGGTATATCTGATTGTAAAATGAACGAAGGATCTTTTAGATGTGATGTCAATCTCTCTATAAGAAAAAAAGGTGAATCTACATTAGGTACAAGAACAGAAATGAAAAACTTAAACTCGTTTTCATCTATACAACGTGCTATAGAACATGAATTTACAAGACAGATCAAAGTTTTGGAAACTGGTGGGGCAGTAGTACAAGAAACAAGAAGATGGGAGCAAGATAAAAACAAATCTGTTTCTATGAGAACCAAAGAAGATGCACATGATTATAGATATTTCCCAGATCCTGATTTATTACCAATTATTATTGAAAAAGCGTATATAAAAGCGTTAGAAGCTGGTTTACCTGAATTACCTGATGCAAAAAAACATAAATATATGTCGTCTTACGATCTATCTATATTTGATGCAGAACAAATAGCGCTTGATTTAGAAGTTGCTGAATTCTTTGAAAAGACTTTGGCATGTTATGATCAACCTAAGTTGATTGCTAATGTATTGATTTCAGAAGTATTAAAACTAAAAAGTAAAACTGAAGATATCTTAAAAATTAGTCCTGAGGATTTTGCTGGTCTAATCCGATTAATTGATACAGGTATTATCAATACTTCTATTGCAAAAAAAGTAATTGACATGATGTGGTCAGAAGGTTTATCAGCTGAAGAGATTGTGAAGAGAGAGTCACTTCAACTGATTACAGATGAGTTGGAGTTAATCACTTATATTAAACCAGTACTTGAAAAACACGATAAAATTGTAAAGGATTATTTGGGTGGAAAAGAGAAGGCTATCCAATCACTTGTTGGTCAAGTGATGAGGGTCACTCAAGGTAAAGCAGATCCTGAAAAAACATTACAACTTATAGATACATTGATTAAAGAAATTTAATGATAAACCTCTATTAAAACTGTAGTTAAGTTTTAATAGAGGTCTTTTATTGCAATTCATGTGGAAGAATGTTATAGTGATGTTGACCAGGTGGTCACCGGAGGAGAAATGAGTACTTTTAATAATATTTCAGAAGTCAAAAGAGAACGTATTATAAATATGGTAATCAAAGAATTTGGAACCTATGGTTATGCTATAGCCTCTACGAATCGAATCGTAAAGAATCTTGGAGTATCTAAAGGCAGTTTATTCAAATACTTTTCAACAAAACTAGAGTTATATAGCTATATGGTAACGTATGCATCAGAGAATTTGCTTGATTATATGAAGGTTGCTTCAATTGAATCTGATACTTGGCAAGAGAAGCTTCTTAATTACGCAAGTAGAGAATTTGATTATTTAATAGAAGAACCTGATCTATATAAGTTTTTTAGACATATGATTAAAGATATAGAGTTAGAGGATTTAATATCAATCAAAGAATTCATGATTGAAAAATCTTCAAAAGTTTATCGACAATTATACGAGACCTTAGACTTAAGTCTAGAATTATACACTCACATTTCCTATATTTTAACAGGATACAACGAATGGTTTTTTCTTGAACATGATGGTTTATACAATGACCAGGTAAAAATTAAATACTTAGAAGGTATAAAAAAACATCTTAGTTATGTAAAAGTATAAAATGAGGGTATATATGAAAAAAACAATTCAA
>JABXKX010000480.1 GCA_013619035.1 Peptostreptococcaceae bacterium | reverse complement strand
ATTTATTACAAAATTAAGAATGTGACTATAGTATTATATTTCAGATTTTGTATACTCATTTAGACGTTTATAAAAATGAGGAGAATTATGAGTAAATCTGAAAACAAACAATCCTTTATGGAAAAACTATCTACACAAATCATAGATAAAAGAAATGGTTTTATACTGATCTATACCATCATGGTTATTTTCTGCATGATATCTAAAAATTGGTTACATGTTAATGATGATATTAGAAACTATTTACCTGAAACGACTGAGACAAGACAAGGGCTCAGTTTAATGGAAGATGAATTTACAACCTTTGGTACGGCATCTATTATGGTGTCCAATATCACATGGGAGAAAGCTGAAACATTAAAGCAAAACATTGAAGCAATATCTGGCGTTTCAGGTGTTACATTTGAAAACAATGAAGATCATTATAAGTCTGCTTCAGCGATGTTTTTGGTTAGTTTTGAGGGAGAAGAACAAGATGATATCACAGTCATAGCCATGGATGAAGTCTTAGAGCTTTTAAGTGGTTATGATATTTATGTATCCAGTGGTATTACTGAAGATATGGCCACCTCTTTAGAGGCTGAAATCAAAAGTGTTATGGTCATAGCAGTGTTTATTATTTTAGCGGTATTATTATTTACTTCTAAGACTTATATGGAGATTCCAGTGCTTTTGGTCACTTTTGGTGTGGCTGCTATTTTGAATATGGGAACACATTTTTTATATGGTGAAATATCATTTGTTTCCAATTCAATAGCGGTTATCTTACAATTGGCATTAGCCATTGATTATGCCATTATATTATGCCATCGATTCACAGAAGAAAGAGAACATTTACCGGCTAGAGAAGCTGCAATTCAAGCACTTAGTAAAGCCATTCCAGAAATATCATCAAGTAGTATGACCACCGTTTCAGGATTGATGGCTCTGATGTTCATGCAGTTCAAACTCGGTTTTGATATGGGTTTGGTACTTATCAAAGCGTTGCTATTTAGTTTGTTAATTGTGTTCACATTGATGCCAGGACTGTTGGTGATATTCAGTGATTTAATGGACAAAACCGTACATAAGAATTTTGTGCCTAAAATTACGCCATGGGGAAAAATTGTTGTTAAAACAAAGTTTATTGTACCAATTGTTTTTGTGGGTGTAGTATGTGCCGCATTCTATTTTTCAAATCAAACGAACTATGTGTATGGTTATACAACCTTAACCACCTTTAAACAAAATGAAACTCAGATTGCCAAAGCTAAAATAAATGATACTTTTGGAGAAACCAATTTATTAGCAGTTGTTATTCCAAGTGGTGATTATGAAAAAGAAGGGGAATTAATTAAAGCATTTGAAGCACTGCCTGTTGTGGAAACGGTTATCGGATTATCCAATACAGAGGCAGAAGATTCATATTATGTCACGGATAAGTTAAATCCTAGACAGTTTGCTGAATTAACTGATATAGATATTGAAGCCTCTAAGATGTTGTATAGAGGCTATGCCATTGAACAAGAAACATATAGCAAACTGATCAATGGACTTGATCAATATGCGGTACCGCTTCTTGATATGTTTATCTTTTTATACGATCAAAAAGAAGCGGGTTATATCACTTTAGAATCAGAATTAGAGGCCGATATAGATGATTTGCATAAACAACTTATAGATGGAAAAGCACAACTTCAAGGCGAAAATTATTCAAGAATTTTATTGTTCTTGGATATGCCAGAAGAAGGTCCTGAAGCATTTGACTGGTTAAAAAAATTACATGTCATTGCAGCTGATTATTATGAAGAAGCATATTTTGTCGGTGAAACAACGAGTGATTACGACTTAAGTACTTCTTTTGCTAAAGACAATATTATTATTACGGTCTTATCGGCATTATTTGTTATGACAATTTTATTATTCACTTTTAAATCCGCTGGACTACCGGTGCTTTTGGTACTTACAATTCAAGGGAGTATTTGGATGAATTTCTCATTCCCAGCACTTCAAAATACAAATATCTTCTTTATGAGTTCTTTGGTTGTAACGGCCATTCAAATGGGGGCTACAATTGATTATGCCATTGTAATTACCAGCAGGTATATGGAACTTAAAAAGCGTATGCCTATAAATGAAGCGATGATTGAATCGTTAAATCAAGCCTTTCCTACCATTATTACGTCGGGAACAATACTTGCTTCTGCTGGTATTCTGATAGGCTTTTTATCATCAGATTATGCAGTTTCATCTATTGGAGTTTGTTTGGGTAGAGGTACCATAATTTCATTGATACTCGTTTTGGGTGTTTTACCACAGACATTATTATTTGGTGATTTCATCATAGAAAAAACAGCATTTACGCTTAAGAGAAAAGGCATGATTACGTCTCAAAGTGGTAGCATGAGACTTAATGGTAGATTGCAAGGATATGTCTCAGGTTACATTGATGCTGATATCAAAGGCGTTATAAAAGGTGATATCAAAGGTTTGGTAGAGACCGGTAGTTTAAAGTATGATACAAAGCTTTTAGAGCAAAAGGAAGTATACAATGAAGAAATCAAATAGAGTAATCAGTATGATCATTATATTCGTTTTATTATTCAATATGGTCCCATCGTTTGGTAATAATCCGATTTTGGAAATAACTAGTGTGGAAGAGTTAATCAGTTTTTCAGAAAGCTGTACTTATGATGTTTATTCAAGAAATTTAATTGTAGAATTACAATCTGACCTTGATTTAACGGGGGTAAACTTTATTGCCATTCCAAGTTTTTCAGGCGTGTTTGATGGCAACGACCATACGATTAGTGGGTTGAATATTACTTTATCTAGTTCTGATCAAGGCTTGTTCAGATATGTCGAAGAAATGGGTGTTGTGAAGAACTTAAATGTAAAAGGTATTGTAGATCCTTCAGGGACGAAATCTGAAATTGGAGGTATAGTAGGTACCAATAGAGGTCATATTATGAACTGTACATTTGAAGGTCATGTTTCTGGATCTTCAAGTATCGGTGGGATTGTAGGCTTAAATGAAATCTCGGGTAGCATTCTGGGTTGCATGGCATCGGGAGCTGTTACTGGTGAACATTATACTGGGGGAATTGTAGGACAAAATGTTGGTTATGTAGCAGCCTGTACAAATCACAGTTTGGTTAATACAACCGATGATGCCATTCCTAGCAATGATATGGACTCGTATGATTTAGAAGAACTGGAAAATGGTGATCTAAACTCGACAGAAAACATAGATGCACAAACTGATACGGGTGGTATTACAGGATACAATCAAGGTATTTTATCCAACAATACCAATTACGGTACCATTGGTTATCAACATGTCGGTTATAATATTGGTGGTGTTGCAGGCCGTCAATCAGGCTATATTGAGAGTTGTAAGAATTATGGTACTGTGTATGGTAGAAAAGATATTGGTGGGATTGTTGGCCAATTTGAACCTTATATAAGGTTATTGTTTTCAGAAGACACTTTAGAAAAATTAGATCAAGAATTTCAAGTGATGAATGAACTTTTAGAAGAAGCAGTTGATGAGGCACATCAATCTTCTAATCAAGTATCGGATAGACTAGAAAGTGTAAATCAACTGATGAACACAGCTTCAGATAACTTGGAACTGGTATTAGATGGTACAACTGATTATGCTGATGATGCATCAGAAACAATTAATGATGCTTTTTCTAGAATGAAGAAAATATCACTTCAATTGACTTATGTGGTGGATGAACTTGCTTTGGCATCGGAGGAGATGACATTGGCTTTTGATGCTTTGGAATCAGGTTTTGATGAACTTAAGGAAGCATCTGATGATTTAGATGATGGTATAGGGGATTTAGAAGATGCTTTTTATGATTTAGAATTGGCATCACAAGATGCGGATCATGCACTCAATAAAATTTCACTGGGATTAAGAAAGATTCAGGAAGCCACAGCACCTTCCGCTAGATACGATGAAGGGGTAAAGTTGATTTCTGAAGGATTAGAAGATCTTGAAAAAGCCAATTCAAATGCACAGACCGCTGTATCGATTATTCGAGATTACTATGAATTACATGGGAACTTATTCGGCCTTGATTATGGACCTGTTATTATAGAGCTAGATAGTGCCATGGAACATTTAGATGTTGCTTTACCAAAGTTAAACAATGGGTTCAGTTTACTTGCAAGTGAATTTGAAGATGATATAGATTTAATCAGAGAAGCCTTTGTTTGGTTTGATTCAGCAATGACAGATTTAAAAGCGATGTCTGAAGATCTAGACAATATGAGAGAAGATATAGAAAATTCATTAGCAAATATGCAAGCAGCTGCAAAGAAAACCACTAAAGCAATGGCATTTATATCAGATGGTATGGGATACTTTGAAGCCGCTTCAACTCATTTAACCAATAGTACTGATTATATGACTAAGATCATTGACG
The DNA here is from genome assembly GCA_013619035.1 of Peptostreptococcaceae bacterium. The sequence goes on along the minus strand of JABXKX010000480.1, from coordinate 1,573 downwards.
AACAAAATAAAAAGCCGAGTTTGACATTCCCAACACTTAGTGAGTATGTCGGAGACAATACAGATCAATTGTTTGATTCTCTTAGTGATGTTTCAAAAGAATTAACCTTGTTAAATCAAGAAGCTCGCAGTGGATCAGAGCAGTTTGTTGAAAATTTAGAGCAAATTAATGAACAATATAAAGTGATTGCAGAAATTATTAGAGATGGTATCAATGCCTTATCTTTTGATAATGAAGCCATGTTTGAAGATATATCTGATACGCCTTTAGATGAGACGGATCAACAGGTGATGGAAAGAGGGTATTTAACCAATTGTTATAACGAAGGACATATTAAGGGTGATGTAGATGTGGGTGGTATAGCAGGTGCTATGGCCATTGAATTTGATTTTGATCCTGAAGATGAAATTGTTAAAAAGGGTGAAAGTACCTTTAATTTTAAATACCAAACAAAAGCAATTTTAAGTCATTCAATTAATAAAGGTGATATTACCTCTAAAAAAGACTATGTTGGTGGTATTGTTGGAAGAATGGATTTAGGTTTGTTGTTTTCAAGTGAAAACTATGCCAGTATTGAAAGTATTGATGGTCATTATGTAGGTGGCATAGCTGGGCTTTCAGATAGTACCATCAGAAAATCATATAGCATTAGCGAACTTTCTGGCAAAAAATACATTGGAGGCATCACAGGGTTAGGCCAAAATATCTATGATTCTTATGCGTTAGTTGATATTTTAAAGTTTACTGAGTTTGCAGGTGCTATAGCTGGTGATACAAGAAATATCACAGAAAACAATTATTTTGTTAACAACAAATGGGCTGGTATTGATGGGATTAGTTATAGTGAAAAAGCAATGCCACTATCTTATGAAGAATTTATACAAAGAGATATACCAGAAGCTTTCAAGTCACTTAAATTATCTTTTATTGTAGAGGATGAACTGCTCTTAGAAGTACCGTTTGAGTATGGAGAAACTGTTAACATTGACAACATACCTGAAATACCTAAAAAAGAGGGATACTATGACAATTGGTCTGAAGAGGAATTTACAAATCTAATATTTTCTAAAAACATAACGGCAGTTTATACACCGTTAATACAGGTATTATCATCAGATACAAACATCAAACCGCAATTATTGGTTGAAGGTATATTTGATCCTGAAATACAACTCAGAATGAATGAAACCGACTCATATGAAAAGAAAAATGGTGAAACTGTATTAGATGAATGGCGTATTGCTCTTGATAAAAGTCAATCTGACACATTGCAGTATCGATATTTAAGACCAACGTCTGATCAGGAAGTGATTCTTTATCAAATGAAAGAGGATAAGTGGGAAAAAATAGTTAGTGAAGAAGATGGTAGTTATTTGGTTTTTGAGACCCAATCCAATAATTTTAAACTCGCTGTTATTGAGAAAGAAGCAAGTTATTTAATGTATTATCTATTAGGAAGTCTGATCGTATTACTGGTAATAGGATTACTGTTCAAAAAGAAAAAATCAAAGAAGAAAGTTTTGATAAGTTAATTTATTTCCAGAACAGAGTAAACTCAATTAACATTTAAAAA
>JABXKX010000022.1 GCA_013619035.1 Peptostreptococcaceae bacterium | reverse complement strand
GTTATGTGTATTTAACAATGTATAAATTGCTTATATTTGTTATAATATAAACAGGGAGATTATATGAATTTTGAAAAAACATTTTTAATAAGAGCCATCCTGAGAATTATATTATATACTTCAATAATTGTATTGCCCACTCTAATTTGGCCAGATGCTTCACTTGTCTATCAAGTTGTAGGTGTTATTTTTGCTGTGATTTTGTTTTCGTTTTGGCAATATGATACTATTTCTAAAAAATTTAATCTTCTATTGAGTCGTTTTGGTTATGAGAAAAAACGCATAAAGCTTTCAGATATGGTCGGAAAGATGGAAGATGTCTTTGAACAATCAGAACATACGAGTGAATTATACTATAAAATGAATCAATCCTTACGTTTAGCCATTGAAATTAATAACCTGTTTTTAAAGACCAATGATCAACAATCCGTTTATGATTTTATACTGCTAAAAGCATTAGAAGCTGTTGGAAAATCATCAAAAGGAAGCATTATGCTACTCAATGCAAATGATGAATTAAGTGTTATTTCCTTAATCGGATTTGATGAATCTTTTAAAGAACTTAAAATAAAAAAAGAGAATGATTTCTTATATGTTTTAACCGAAGGTGCGCTTGATCGTTCGGTTATTGTTGAAGATGTTGTGAGCTTTAATAAAGCTGGTATGACGGAAACGGAGTTTATTTCATTCTATGAGATACACCCTAAGGTTTTCCAAACTACATTATCGGCACCTATTCGTGTAGACGACAATTTCATTGGTGTGATTAATATGGACTCCCATGAAAAAGACGCTTTTACAAATGAGGATTTATTTATAATGGATTTATTCGCCTCTCAATTAGAGGTTGCCATACGTAATAGAAATTTGCTTGATGAAATATTATACTTATCACGGTATGATCATCTCACAAATGTATACAATCGAAAGTACTTTGATGATGTGTTAGAGTCTCTTATCAAAAAAGAAAACAAATTTATCTACACCATTATTGATATCAATAACCTTAAGAAAGTAAATGATATATTTGGACATACCGAGGGGGACCATCTATTAAAAATATTCTGTGATACAGTCAGTAAAAATATTAGAAATTCAGATTACTTTGCAAGATTAGGTGGAGATGAGTTTGCTCTTATTTTAACAGATTTAAGCAAAGTAGAAGCATCTAAAATATTTTTGAGAATTATGAAAGAACTGGAACACTATGTATTGACTCATAATATTCATTATTTCATTAATTTCAGTTATGGTATCACTGAATACCCAGATGAAGCGAAAACCAGTGATGAACTTTATTTAATCTCTGATGAAAAAATGTATAAAATGAAAAGATCATTTAACAATATAAGTGATACAAATACTACTAACAAGTAAGATTGTGATAACTATAAACTGCATAGTTTTTAGTACAATTGTTGGAAATTAGAGGACGGGAGTCTTCTTTTTTTATGTTTGTTACTAGGTACTAACACTAATTACTAAAAAAGTGTTGACTTCAATTGTTAATTCCGTATAATTGTATACATAACGGAGGTAATATATGAAAATAAACGAACTATTTAAAATTCAAGCAACTATGGAAGAACAAATGAGCATTCTATCTGGCGTCGAAGAAAATGCATTAGGTGATCATAATGTTATGAATGTAAGATTCTTAGCTATTCAAGTCAAACTAGGTGAATTAGCAAATCTAACGAAATGTTATAAATATAAAAAGGACATCAATGAGATTCCCAGAAACAAAATACTGTTTAGATATTTAGAGGGAATGAGATATTTATTATCTATAGGTAATAAATATGATTTGAATATCATAGATGATTATGCATTTGAAAACATTAGAGAGTCAGAAGATCTAATAATCTTGTTTAGTGAACTATATGATGGACTGAGTCAATTAAAGAAGCTGTTAGGAAATGACCAATTTGTTGATGGTTTAAATGAATACATATTTGTATTTGCTAAATATATACAATTAGCAAGAGCGCTTCAGATTTCATATGATGAAGCATACGCATATTTTAAAGATACATCAATCTCTGCTTAGCAGAGATTTTTTTCTTTTTTTCTTCATTTTTTCTTAAGAAATATTTGTTACACTATATTTAAGAGGAGAAAGATATGAAGAAAATATTACTATACAGTTTATGTTGTTTGTTTATACTATATGCTGTAGAACAAGTTCTAGAATTACCTTACTTAATGAAAACACTTATCAAGCTTCCATTATTTACAGTGTACCCACTGTATACAATTAAGAAGATGTCTTTTGAAATGAATCGAAAAGAATTCAAACCTGTGATTCTATTATCCATTTTTGTATTTTTAGTGATTATGGTTGCATTTCTTATTCTCAATTCATTCATTAATTTTGATACGATTCAAAACGATTTCAAAACTAGAATGCAGATTTCAACTTCACAATTTATGTGGGCAAGTATTTATACAATTTTTATCAATGCATTAATAGAAGAGATCTTCTTCAGAGGCTTTATTTTTATGAATTTACTAAAAGAAAACAGGTTATTAGCTTATCTCATTTCAGCAGGATTGTTTGCAGTATATCATATGGCGATTTTTAAAACGTGGTTTAGTTTGCCTATTTTTTTATTGATTATGTTTGGATTATTTGTAGGCGGATTGATATTTTGCTACTTTGTTAAGAAAACAAATAGTTTTTTAGCATCTTATATGATACATGTCTCAGCTGACTTAGCTATTGTTCTAATTGGGATAAGAGTCCTTGGAATTGCTTAAAGTTGTGAAATTTGGGTATACATTAAATTGGAAGTGATGATATGAAAATAGATACTATTTCACCTTATCAAATCAATATGCCCAATACTGGAGCTGTAGGAAACGTACAGCCTATTAAACGCGGTGATAATTCTCCAGTCAAAAAAACTGAATTGGGCCCAAATGCCAATATGGAAAGTTTGCAATCTATTTATAGTGAAAAACAATTAAAGCGTTTGGGTATAATAGAATGTGAAACATGTGCCAATCGTACATATGTAGATGGATCTGATGATCCAGGTGTTTCATTTAAAAGTCCTGGAAAAATAGATCCACAAGTCTCTGCAAGTGTGGTAATGTCACATGAGATGGAACATGTCTCTAACGAACAAGCCTCTGCTAATGCAGAAGACAGAGAAGTGGTATCTCAGAGCGTTTCATTATATGCATCCATATGTCCAGAATGTGGTGTTTCGTACGTCGCTGGTGGTGAAACAAAAACGGTTACAACTGGGAAGAGTGAATACGATGTTTCGGACGAACTTTTAAAAGGTGTTAAGATAGATGAAAGATTATAAAACAATCATTTCAAAAAGTGGAATGATTGTTTTTTTTTTTGCCTTTTTAATATTGACATCTATTATGAGTGTGGTATTATATAAGTGAACATATGAATATGTGTTCATATGTAAATATTAAGGAGTAATTATGAATGAAAAATGTTGTACACATTGTGAAGATGAACAAGTTAATTTAATAAGAAAACACATGCCAGATGAAGAGACTCTGTCAGATTTATCTGAGTTTTTTAAAATATTTGGAGATAGCACTCGTATAAAGATTATTTGTGTGCTCTTTGAAGGTGAAATGTGTGTTAGTGGTATTGTTGATATTTTAGAAATGAGTCAATCGTCTATTTCACACCAACTTCGAATCTTAAAAACACAACGTATTGTAAAAGCAAAAAAAGTAGGCAAACAAGTATTTTATACACTAGATGATCACCATATTCAAAAAATATTTGAAATGGGATTAGATCATGTCTTTGAGAGGAGATAACCATGGTAGAGAAAAAAGAGTTTAAAGTACTTAATGTGCTTGATGATATAGGCTGTGGATGTGGCTGTGAGGAAGATAAAGTAGTTCAACCAACACTATCGGTATTAGATGATATAGGATGTGGTTGTGAAGATGAAGAGGTAACAACACCAGTTGTATCACTTCTTGATGATATAGGCTGTGGCTGAGGTGGTGATTCTTGTTCTTCTGGGTCAGAAGAACCTTCTCAGGATCATTGTCATGGTGTAGAAACAGTATTTGATGCAACACCAAAAACCAAGTTTTTAAAGTTTGTTCTAAAGAATGCACAGCTCTTTATTGCATTTGTGTTATTCTTTACAGCTATTTTTACAAAATTTGATCAGATTATCGATTTAGGAATTTATATAGTAGCATATTTATTGGTTTCAAGACGTGTTATTAAATCTGCATTTAAAAGTGTTTTCAAAGGCAGAATGTTAGACGAAAACTTCTTGATGGCCATCGCTTCAATTGTTGCATTTGGTATTGGTGAGTACGCTGAAGGTGTAGCCGTTATGTTATTCTACGCTGTGGGTCAATTAACGGAAGAGTATGCGATTAATAGATCAAAACGTTCCATATCAAAATTATTAGACTTAAGACCAGATTTTGCAAATATTAAAACAAAAGATGGTATCAAAAAAGTGGATCCTTCTCAAGTTTCGATTGGGGATATCATTGTTGTTAAGCCAGGTGAAAGAATTCCTTTAGATGGTATCGTCATTTCTGGTGACACGTTAATAGACTCAGCGATGTTAACAGGAGAATCTTTACCTGTGGTAGCGGGAATTGATTCAGAAGTTTATTCTGGAACCATCAATATGAACGCTGTTATAGAAATTAAAGTAATCAAATTATTTGCAGATTCTGCAGTTTCAAAAATTTTAAGTATGGTACAAAAGGCCAATGAAAATAAAGCAGTAACGGAAAAGTTTATTACCAAGTTTGCAAAAGTTTATACACCACTCGTTGTAGTTGGCGCGGTTTTGTTGGCTATTATACCACCATTAATCTTCGGGCAATCATTTGATACATGGATTTACAGAGGTGCAATATTCTTAGTTGTATCATGTCCATGTGCATTGGTTATCTCAGTGCCATTAGGTTACTTTGGTGGTATTGGTGGTGCGGCAAAAAAAGGTATCCTTGTAAAAGGCGGACAATATCTTGAAGTTTTAAAATCGGCTAAAACCATTGTGTTTGATAAGACTGGTACTCTAACAAAAGGTAACTTTACTGTAAATGACATCGAAGTATTAGGTGAATATACTGAAGAAGAAATCTTAAAAATAAGTGCACATATAGAACACTATTCAAATCATCCAATTGCCAAAGCGATTGTAAAAGCATATGGTCACTCCATTTTAGAGGTGGTTTCGGATGTAGAAGAAGTTGCTGGTAAAGGTATCAAAGCAGTTTATAAACAAAAGAAAGTCATGATTGGTAATGACTCTTTAATGACAGATCATAACATTGTTGTCCCTGAAAACAATACTGTAGGTACAACACTTTACTTAAGTATTAACTCTCAATTGGTTGGGATCATTCATATAAATGACGAAATAAAAGAACATACAATTGAAGGACTAAAGCAGTTAAAAGATTTAGGTGTAGAGAGATTTGTGATGTTAACGGGTGATAGAAAACACATAGCAGATACGATAGGTCAAAAACTTGGTATTGATGAAATTCACTCAGAATTATTACCAGGCGATAAATTAGATGTTCTTGAATCATTATTAAGTGATGATGATAAAGTTGTATTTGTTGGTGATGGTATCAATGATGCTCCTGTATTAACTCGAGCAGATGTCGGTATTGCAATGGGAAATCTAGGATCGGATGTAGCGATAGAGTCGTCTGATATTGTTTTGATGACCGATGAAATAACAGCCGTTGCAGATGGTATTAAAGTTTCTAGATACACAAGTCATATCATCTGGCAGAATATTATTCTAGCACTTGGTATCAAAATTATCATTATGATTTTAGGTGCATTAGGATTTGCATCATTATGGATGGCCATTTTCGGAGATGTAGGTGTCGCATTCTTAGCAATTCTTAATTCGGGAAGAGCAATATATAGCAAATAAAATGTGAGTCATTCGAAAGAATGACTTATCTTTTTTTGAGTGAACAGTTTCTATTAAATTACGTGATTCAAACAATTTTATTGCTTTTTATGATTATTTGTTTCATATTTGTGTATAATACAGACA
>JABXKX010000382.1 GCA_013619035.1 Peptostreptococcaceae bacterium | reverse complement strand
GTTCTGAGATTTATTATCTAACAGAAGGAGATTACTTCAAACTAGAAATAGTAAGTGAAATTATTATTAAAAGAAATGATGGTTATCATTTAATTGAAAAAGGGACACTTTCTGTACCGACTATCAATCCCTCAGGTGATAAGATCGCTTTTGTAAGTGGCGTTGGATTTGAAGCGAATGGTACGATTAACATCTATCAGGAGGATCAACTGTCTCAAGTCATTTCAGAGGATCTAATAAAGCTTCAAGACAAGAGCAGAACCGTGAAATCCTGTCAGTGGTTAGATGACAATCGACTAATTTCCATTATAGGTTTTGACACAGGTACCGTTACTCAAGGTGGAGATGTTTACTCAGTTGATGTTGAAACGGGTACTCTAAAACTTTTGATTGATACAAAAGACGGAAAAGAAGTTGTTTTGCTGACTTATGAAGAGGATGTATTGAACTATGAAGTTGTGACATGGATAGATCGTGGGTACATGTATTATACTTATGAGCTATATCAACTTGACATAGCATCGGCAGCCAGTCAATTCCCGATTATCATTGAGTGGGTGCCTTGGAACTTGGAGATTCCATATTTATCAGAAAAAGAAATATTATCATTTGAGTTATTTGACTCAACTATTCTTGAAAGTGAGTTAAGTCATTTAGAGTTTTCCAAAGAGGCTTATCATGCAGAGAATATTGATTATAGATTTACAGAGTTTGATGACTCTATCTGGCGAATTGATGTGATTGGAAAAATAGATTATGACTTACCAAGAGGCCTTAAAGTAGGACAAACACTTGAAGACGTATTGAAGAAGTTTCCACATGAAAAGAACTATTTAAAATCCGAGGGCGTATTCTACGGCGAAAGAAGTGAAACTACCGAAACTCAGGGATATATGGGTTCTTTAGGCCTTGAAGACAGTAACTACAAACTGTTAGTAACAACCAAACCAGGTAGTGCTTTTATGGCCATTTACTTTGAAGGAGATACGGTTTCAAAGATATCAATCTATTTTTATAATGCGAATTAGTTAATAATCAGCGTGATATAGTATGGTTATTAATCAATATCTTAGAGGTTAAGGTATAGAAATAATGGAGAGTTTTATGTATACAATAGGTCAAGTATCAGAAATTACAGGCATCTCTAAAGACCGCCTAAGGTATTATGAAGTAAAAGGGATCTTAAAACCTCAAAAAAATGAGACAAACAATTATAGGGAGTATAATTTTAGTGATATTGATACGGTATTATTAATAGAGTTTTATAGAACTATGGATCTGAGCATTGATACCATAAGAGAGATTTGTCTTAATAGCACTATTAATGATGTAGAATCAATGACTGTAGAAAAAGAAAAAGAGATAAAACTTAAATTGGAAGAACTGAATTTGATTAAAAACAATCTGAATAAGTTTAGAGACGACTGCGAAGTCATCAGAAAAAACTTAAACGTGTTTAGTATCAAAGAGATGCCAGCTGTATATATACATGGAGAAATAGAAGATTTTCGTTCTTATGGAGAGTTTAATAAGATTCATAAGACGGGTAAAAATAAAAAAGAAGCAACCTTAAAGAAACTGACTAGAAAAATAGTTATGCATGATGATAAACTAGTTACGAGCTCTATGTTAATAACCGAAGATTGTGATCAGGTGGCTGATTTAAACTCTGATAATGTCATTTCACCAGGAAAGTGTATTTATACTGTTGTTGAAGATTCTTATGATGGTGAAGATATAGTCAAACATACTTATGAAAGAACGATGCAATATATGACGGAAAGGGAGTTGGTTATAACAGGAGAGTGTTATATCAATATGTTGTTCATTGGTCAAGAAGAGGCTGAAATGAAATCGTATTTAGAAGTGTACATTCCTATTTGCAATAATTAACTAAATCATTCAATATCAGAAACTAAAGCAGAAATTTTTTCTGCTTTTTTTGAGATCAATTTTCTCTATTAAGTAAAATGATAATGCCACTTGTATCGACTAACTCATGTCCGTTCATGATAATATTAAACATATTAAGAGTCCTCCTGCATTTAATAAGCAAACATCAATTTATATGAATGTGCTTGACTTAATTAAACTATTGATAACTGAGTTTTAGGTCAAAAATGCAATTGACGTACTCATAAAGAATTATAAAAACGTCTTCAATATTGTACCACTTCAATCCATTTTTTTCTATGATATCACAAAGAGCTATTTAAATTTTGTAAGTCAAACTTTTGAGTTTCTCATTTGAAAGAGCACTTTATTTCCATATAGGGTAAGTATTTAGCATTATATTTGACCTTGGTATAGTCCTATAGTTTAACATGATAGTTAAGGAGGATATTATGGAAAATACAAACAAGATAGAATATAAACTAAAAATAATCATTCTACATTTGTTGCCTGGACTTATGATTAATCTTGGATATTTAATGGCTTTAAAGATTGAAGCTTTTAATTATCTGCCTAGAACCATTCTACTAGGGATATCAGCTGCAATCTTTGCAGTAATCTTTGAACTGGGGTACTTACTGTATATCTCTAAAAAAGAAACAAATAGTTTTAATATATTTAAGGTGCTGAAATTCAAAAAAATCTTAAGCGTCAAACAGAACTTAGGATATACTGTTGTTTTAATCGTGATAATTGGTGCATTGATGAAACTGACTGCACCAATTTCAGAAAAGCTTTTTGACCACGTTTTTTTCTTTATCAATACGGAATATAATTTCATACAAGATATGACAGCCTTTAGTAAAAACTTAATCATCTGGACTGCAGTTGTTTCATTTTTAAGTTTTACGCTTTTGGTACCCATCATAGAAGAACTGTACTTTCGTGGATATTTATTGCCTAGGATGAAATGGATGGGGAGTTTTGGTGTTGTTATCCATTCACTGTTATTTGCCGTTTATCATTTTTGGTCACCGTGGTTAATATTATCAAGGTTCATTGCACTCACCCCACTTTTTTATGTTGTCTATAAAAAGAAGTCCATGTTATTAGGTATCATCGTACATTGTTTGGCTAACTTCATTACAGTGATTGAACTATTGATCATTATTATGAACAATTGATTATAGTCATTATAGGTATTGGTAAAAACTAAATTAGTTAGTAAAATGAATATGATATAACTAATAGAAATGACATAGGAGTTTTAGATGCAGAGTATGGAAATTATCAAAATTACGAAAGAAAATTACAAAGAATTTACTGAAATGACAGAATGGCGTAGAGTGGGTGTAAAACCAAATCCTGATACAGAGTTTAAGTTAGCATTGGAAGACGATGTGATCGGCTTGTGGGATTTGATCAATAATGATTTGATGCATATCTATATGGCACTATTGAATAATCAAAAGGCAGGATATATCTCAGCATCAGTCATTCCTAAGCCGGATAAACGATTGGGGACAATGTTTGTTGATGAATTATGGGTACCTGAAGAATTCAGAGGTCATGGTATTGCAAAAGCATTGATGAATAAGGTAATAGAGACTTCTGAAGAGATGGGGTTATGGAAAACTAGATTATACGTAGACACTCAAAATCCATCTGGTATTAACTGTTATGAAGGAGTAGGCATGATTAGAGACGAAGGGACAAGTTTCTTTTATCAAAAATAAGATAAGTTTAGATGCTCAAAGGCATTTTTTTTGAAGAAATTTAAGTTGTAAAAAAGTGAAAGTGTTGATATATCCGTCTTACATAATCTACAAATTAGAAAGTGGGGAAGGTAATTTCTAGATTTGCCAATACTAAGGTTGACATTACTTCGACGTCGAAGTATAATCTTGATATGAGAATAGATAATACAATATCAAGAATTAGCCGAATACGCGATTTGGCAAATCAAGTCATTGTTAAAGAGTTAGAACTAAGAGGTCATGTGGGATTAGTACCATCTCATGGTAATATTCTTTCGGCGCTTTTATATCACGGTGAGATGACTAAAACTGAAATATCCAATGGAATAAAGAAGGAACGTTCAACAGTTACAACTTTATTAAGAAAGTTAGAAAACCTTGGATATATAGTATCGCGTGTTAATGAAGAGGATGCCAGGTCAACCATAGTCTCTTTATCTGAAAAAGGTATTTTAATGAAAGAGGATTTTATTGAAATATCTGAGAAGTTATATGACATCCAATATCAACATTTGGATGAAGAACAGGTGAAATGTTTCAAAGAAGGACTAGAACAAGTTTATCAGAATTTTAAGAGCCAAAAGTAGGCTCATCTTTTTTGATGATATACTTCGACGTCGAAGTATATAAAGTGTAAGAAAGGGAATCAAATTGAATATTAAAAAGACAAAAAAAATAATGGTCATAACGTTGTTGATAGCAATCGTATTTACCATGATTGGCTGTAATACAAGTGAAGATGAAGATGTCTTAAAAGTTGGTATGGAGCTTAAATGGCCAGCATTTGAAAGTACAGATACAAGTGGTAATCCAGAAGGTATTAGTGTTATGATCGCTGAGGAGTTAGGTGCATATTTAGGAAAAAAAGTTGAAATTGTTGATTTGCCGTTTGGTAGTTTGATACCAGCTTTGGAAACAGAGAAAATTGATGTCATTATTGCTTCAATGAGTATAACAGAGAAAAGAAAAGAGTCAATAGCTTTTTCTGATCCATATATGTATTTTAAGATTTTATCTATTGTTAACAAGAGCAGTGACGTAAAAACATATGAAGACATCTTTACCAAAGAAGGGATTAGATTTGTTGGACCGAAGAGTTTTTCTACCTTAGAAATAGCAAAGGAAAAAGCAAATAACCCTTCTATATTGGAATTTGATGATAAAGCAACAGCGACATTAGAATTGGTAAGTGGTAATGCAGATATATTTATGGTTGATGCTGCAAGTGCAGTGAGTATCAGTCGTAACTATCCGGAAGAATTAATGGTTATTTACGAACCTATTGATGTTTCACCAATAGGTATGGGTGTAAGACCGAATGATACCGAGTTATTAGATAAGTTAAATGAATTTATTAGCAAACGTGATGAATTGGGCGTAAACGAAAAAATAGCGACGGCGTACGATGGTGTGCTAAATGAAATGGTTGGGAAAGGATTCGAGTTTTACTTATATGAAGATTAAAAAAGCAATACATTATATATTATCCATATTAACATTACTATTAGGTGTTTATTTGGTTATCATCAATATACCGAATTCAGAATTGCATTTTGAAAAATATATACCTTATCTAGGGTATATAGCAACAGGATTTGGTTGGACTATTTTTATCAGTTTAATTATATTTATACTCAGTTTTATCTTCGGCTTCTTCCTGTTTTTCACAGGAAGAAGTAAGATTTTGTATGTAAAATACTTAACCAATCATTTAACCAACATTATGTTTGGTTCACCAATGTTGGTTGTTGTCATTGTCTTTTATTTCTTTATTGGAACAGCACTTAATATTGATAGCAAATTAATATTAGGTATCACTTCGTTAACTATTTATTTTTCACCTTTTATGATGAAACTTTTTATCAGTGCATTTGAAAGTATTGATAAAAATCAATTGGTTGTATGTGATTTGTTTGGTTTTAATAAGATACAGATGTACAGATATGTTATTTTCCCTCAAATGATTAAAATAATGTTACCCCCTTTATCTGGGCATCTTTCTTCAATAATAAAAAGTAGTTCGTTGTTGTATTTGATTGGATTTAAGGAACTTTATTATAATTTATCAACAGTACAGTCAAATACATTTGCCTATACCGAAGGGTATTTGATTATGTTGGCATTGTATCTATTAATAACAATACCGCTATTACAACTTACCGATGATTTAGAAAAGAGAATAAAGATATGAAGATAGAAATCAATAACTTAACCAAAAAATATGGTGATGAAGTCGTGTTCAATGATGTTAGTCTGAATTTAGAAGAAGTTGAAGCGGTAGCATTAATCGGGAAAAGTGGCAGTGGTAAATCCACATTATTAAGATTACTCAGTGGTATAGAAACTTTTGATAATGGCAGTATTTTTATTAATGATGATATTGTAGGTACAAGAG
>JABXKX010000299.1 GCA_013619035.1 Peptostreptococcaceae bacterium | reverse complement strand
GATATAATACTTATGAAGTACTACAGAAAGAGAGAGTCTATGAATAACAAATATAAAGGTATTACCCTAATCATTTTAGCTGCACTTTTTTTCTCCCTTATGGCTACGACGGTAAAATCAGTCAATGAGTTCCCTTTAATACAAAAAGTTTTTTTTAGAAACTTTATTGGCGTCATTGTTTTATCGTTCTTTGTTGTAAAAGATAAAAGCATTTTAAAGGTTAACAATAAAGTCTTAATGTTCGGTCGATGTGCATTTGGACTGACAGGTGTCTTCCTATATTATAAGTCATTGGGACTTCTTAATTTATCAGAAGCAGTTGTTATCAACAAATTATCACCATTCTTTGTAATAGTACTAGGCGGTCTTGTTTTAAAAGAAAAAATTAAACCCGGTCAATTCATTGCGGTGTTTATAGCACTTGGTGGAATAGTCGTTTTACTTAGACCACAAATGTCCATTGATATTATGCCTGCAATAATCGGTTTACTAGGTGCACTTTCAGCAGCCGGTGCTTACACCATTATTCGCGAACTGAGACACAGTGACAAACCGACCACTATCGTATTTTACTTTTGTTTAAGTTCCACACTAGTCACACTGCCTTTGCTATTAAGCAATTTTATGATGCCTACATGGATACAACTCTTCCAATTATGTATGATTGGAATATTTGCACTGATTGCACAACTTCTAATGACGAATGCCTATAGATACGCACCGGCCTCACAGTTGTCGATCTATACCTATATGAATATTATTTTTTCATCACTTTGGGGTGTGTTGTTTTGGAGTGAATCACTCAGTTCTACGTTTATAATCGGAGCTGGACTAATAATATTTGCTGGATTTATTAACTTTTATACAGCAAATAAAAAAACAGCTTAGACAACTAAGCTGCAATCATTTCTACTATGAGTAATAAAATGGATCCTGAAATAACAAAGAAATCTGCTATATTAAAATATGGCAGTTTTTTTATTTCAAAGGTATAAAAATCAACGACATACCCTCTTGTAAACCGATCCATCACATTGCCTATACCGCCACCAATAATAAAAGATAATGATAACAATAATGCCATACTGGCACCGTCTTTATAAGACATGTATTCAAAGACCAGTAGAATGATGACTAAAATCAAAGAAAATCCTTTTAAAAATATTGGATGTTTTTTTAAAAAACCCATCGCAGCGCCACGATTCTCAACATATCTTAGTCTTATAACACCCATTTTTTTAAATCCCTTATCTTTTAAATATTTCACAGCAAGGTATTTAAAATATTGATCTATAAGAACTACTAATAAAATAATAATAATATACATAATTTACTGAAGCGGCGATACCAATCTACCAAATGCTTCTAAAACCTTTCTATACAGTTTTCGTTTCTTAAACTCATCTAAGTGAATTTCTTCAGAGCGTCTTAAATCCTCATAAAAATCATTTTTAAGTTCTCTTACAACCGATTTATCATAAATAAATGCATTAACCTCAAAATTAAGTTCCATGCTTCGAATATCAAGATTGGCTGTTCCAACCGAAGCGCAAGACTCATCTACTAAAAGTGACTTTGAATGAATAAAGCCTCCTTTATAGGCAAAGATTCTTACATTTGATTCTAAAAGATTTTGAATATAAGATTGATTGGCCCAATAGACCATGAAGTGATCTGCTATATCAGGAATAATGATTCTAACTTCCACCCCACTAAGAGCAGCTGTTTTCATCGCAACCAACAAACTATCTTCTGGTACCAAATAAGGTGATGTGATACAAATGCTTTTCTTAGCTAGAGCAATCATTTTAAAATAGCCTTGCATAATAATAAGTTTATCCGAGTCCGGACCACAGCTAACAATTTGCATCAAAACTTTATCTGTAATCTTATGTTTTGGATAATGACTCTTTAAATCATTGATTTCTCCACCAGAGAAAGTCCAGTCATCTAAAAAAATATTGTTAAGAGCATAGACCGATTCACCTTTTAACATCAGATGTGTATCTCTCCAATAACCAAAATGTTCTTTCTTACCAACATACTCATCACCAATATTCAAACCACCAACAAACCCAACCACACCATCTATTGTCACAATTTTTCTATGGTTTCTGTAATTAAAGTTTCTTGATGCAAACGGTACCAGTACCGGCAAAAAGGCTTTTACATGGACGCCAGCATCTCTGAGTTCATCTAAGTATGCACTAGATAACTTCCAACTCCCAACTGCATCATATAAAAAATTAACTTCTATACCTTGTTTGGCTTTTAACATTAAGACATTTTTAAATCGCGTTCCTAAATCATCTTCCTTTACGATAAAGAACTGAAAATTTATCACTGTTGTAGCACGTTTTAGCTCTTCTAACATAACCGCAAAAGTAATTGCACCATCTGCCATCACCTTTACTTTGTTATTTAATAAAACTCTTGAATCACTATTGTTTTGAAGCAATTTAATCAAACTTCTAGAGATGTCATCTACTTCATATTCCAAAGTGTTTAACCACTTTTCATCTCTTCTCGCTCTATCTTCAAGCCACTTTGGATACACATCCATTTTTTTGTGTTTTACACGATGTTTTTTTCTGAAAGATCTACCAAACATCAAATAAGCAATCAAACCAAAACCAGGAAATAGAACTAAAATAAGAAGCCATGAAATCATCCTTTGAGGATTTCTTTTTTCAATCAGTACAACCAAAACTGCAATCACTACATAAACATTTAATAGGATTGTAAATAACAGTTTCATTTGTTTGAAAATCTTGGCATTAAATACATCAATGAATAAAAGCACCAACACAGCAATCGCTATAATGATTATTGGTGCCAGTATTAAAACAATTCCTGGTTTCTTCTTTTTAAGCATATTTTACTCCCAGCAGTAAGCAACTCCAATGGCACCCGGTCCAACATGCGTTCCAATAACAGGACCAATAGCTGTGATATCAAAAGATTCACCTAATTGATCACTAAATGACTTAGCATCTTCTAAACAGTGAATGTGATGAACATAACCACCAGTAATCGTGCCCTTTTTCTGATCCTCTTTAAAGATATCAATCATCGCCTGTAACGCTTTTTTCCTTGTTCTTACTTTACCCAAAACTGATGTCTTTCCATCAGCTACCGTTAAAATAGGTTTAATTTGTAACATGCTACTTAATAAAGCTTTAGCAGATCCGATTCGTCCACCTCTTTTAAGATATTCCATCGTATCTGGTATAAATACAAAACGGCTGTGTTGTATCACATGGTTTACTTTATCCACTGCGGTTTCAAAAGAAGAATCTTGTAATTCTGCACCTTTCAAAACGGTTAATCCCAATTGCATACAGTTAGATCTTGAATCTATCATTTCAATCTTTCGATTTGGATATTTTTCTCTAAGTTCACTGGCAATCATACATGCCGATTGATAGGTCCCACTCATTTCTGATGAAATAAATATGCCAATCAAATCATGTCCTGCTTTTAGAATGTTTTCAAACGTTTCTTCTACTTCTGATAAAATCGGTTGAGAAGATTTAGGGAAAAATTCGGATTGATCTAGTTTATCAAAATAAAATTCATTGGTAATCTCAGTTTCTTTATAGATTTCATCTCCAAAAGAAACACTTAAAGACAACACACTTATATCCAGTTTTTTTAATAAAGCTGCTGGTATATAAGCTGTACTGTCTGTCACAATTTTTATACTCATACTTTACTCCTGTGTAAACCACTTTTCATTATAATTATTTCCTGAATTCCAGAAAATATAATCCTCTATACCAAGATCTTTACAAGCTTGAATTTGCGCTTGAATCTCCGCTGTACCATAAGGGATATAACCTTTCACCCATTTAGCAGTAAAAGCTTGTAACCAAGGTCTTAAATCAGCAGGTGTTTCAACGTTAGCATTTCTCTCCATTGAATCTGACATTGATTCATAAATTGTTTTGTAGGGCGCAGCATCAGGAACTGGTAAACCAAAGTTATTTGGACCATAGTGAGACGGATAAACCATTGGACACATATAGTCTGTTACATTTGTCATACCTTCCCAGTGTTGACCAATACCAGAATCGTTAATTGTTGTTGCAGTCCATCCAAATACATCAAGTGCTACATATGCTTCCATCGCATTGATTTCTGAATAAGCATATTTTACAAAATTTTGAATGGCATATGTTTTAGAATGCTCATCAGGATTTTTGAAATCTAAATTCTTATCTAAACTTGAACCCGTTGCAGGGAAACGTACATAATCAAACTGGATTTCGTTAAAACCATATGCAACCGCCTCTTTTGCTACTTCAACATTGTATTTCCATAATTCTTGATCAAACGGAGATGCCCAGTATGCTTTATCAGCATAATAAACATTACCTGAACTCTTGTAAGTAATCGCTCTCTCTGGATACAGTTGAGCATATTGAGGTGATTTAAAAGTTACAATTCTAGCAATTGTATATATATCATTGTCTTTCATCTTAGCCATAAACGTTTCCATGTCTTTGATCAAAACATATTTATTTGCATTTGGTACGTATTTATCAGCTGCTTCTGAATGGAATGTGATATAACCTGAATCGTTTTTAATATCAATAACCACCGCATTTAGTTCTGTTTTATTAATCAGTTCAATAATATCATCCATTCTATCTGATGCTGCAGTATTTGCAGTCACATAAATACCTTTAACATTGATTTTGGGATTATTAGGAAAATCAGTAATCTTTTCAAATGGTGTATAATCAACATCATCATATGGCTTAGAAATATTTGCAGTATAATCAACAGGTTCTGTTACTTCAGTTTCTGTACCTTCTGCTTCAGTACCTTCAGTTTCTGTACCTTCTGCTTCTGTACCTTCTGTTTCTGTACCTTCTGTTTCTGTACCTTCCGTTTCAGTACCTTCTGTTTCTGTACCTTCCGTTTCAGTACCTTCTGTTTCTGTACCTTCCGTTTCAGTACCCTCTGTTTCTGTACCTTCTGTTTCAGTACCTTCTGTTTCTGTACCTTCTGTTTCTGTACCTTCCGTTTCTGTACCTTCTGTTTCAGTACCTTCTGTTTCAGTACCTTCTGTATTGTTAATCGCTACATTAGTGTCTGTATTTAAATCTACAGACACTTCATTTACTTCATTAATATTATTGCCACATGCTACTAACATACTCAGAAGCATTGTTATTATTAGACCTATTGCTGTTTTTTTCATGAAATCTCTCTTTCTACTTAATAATGTTTTTTAGTTCACCAATGGATTCGATGACACAAGTTATGATATCTTCTGATTTTAAATACTTAGGTGGTTTAAATCCCATGCCAACACCAGAAGGTGTCCCGGTTAAAATAATATCTCCCGGTAATAAAGTCATGCCCCTTGATAAGTCAGATACAATTGTTTCTATATCAAAAATCAAATCTGAGGTTCTTCCCTCTTGTCGGAGTTCATCATTAATATAACACTCAATCTTTAAATCAGGTGGAAAACTCACTGCTGATTTATGAATGATAACTGGACCTAATGGGCAGAAGCCATCTAAGCTTTTACCTCTATGCCATTGAATATGTTCTACCTGCAAATCTCTTGCAGAAACATCATTACAAATGGTATAACCAAAGATATGATCATAAACCTCTTCTTTTTTAATATGACTGCCTTCTTTTCCTATGATAACAGCCAATTCTACTTCATAATCCACTTGTTCACTCACACCAACATGACCTGTGATTACATCACCTTGTCCTATGGCTTTATTACACGCTTTAGAAAAATAAATTGGTTTATCCGGTATCACCACTTGATCTGTCGTTTTACCTTTCATTTCTAAAGCATGTGCTTTGTAATTTTTCCCTAGACAAAACAGATTTCTTCTTGGATATTCAATCGGTGCTAATATTTTAACATCCTCCAAGCTTATACCTTGAATCACTTTATTTAAATTTGATTCAATAACTTCTATAGAAATCTCGTCAATGACTGTCATCATTGATTCTATTGGTCTATTTAAAATATGTTCTAGTGGTATTATCTTGTTATTTTTAATAATGCCAATTG
>JABXKX010000192.1 GCA_013619035.1 Peptostreptococcaceae bacterium | reverse complement strand
ATTACATCTATAAAAGATCTCATAAAAGAAGAGGTCACTTTTGTTAACAGACAAAAAGGTGCAGGTACCAGATTGCTTTTAGATTATCAATTAAAAATGAATCACATGGATGCTTCAAAGATAACCGGTTATTCAAGAGAGATGATGACTCATATGACTGTTGCTTCAGCCGTCAAATCTGGCACCGCTGATGTGGGCATGGGTATAGAATCGGTTGCAAAAATTATGGATTTGGAATTTATTCCAATTGGTGAGGAAGATTATGATTTTGTAGTTTCAAAATCAGTTCTTAATACAAAAATGTATCAAAGCTTTTTAGAAGTAATTCAATCGGATGTTTTTAATAAAAAAATCAGTGAAATGGGTGGATATAGGATCGAACATATTGGTGACTTATTGACTGTAGAATAGGATGATTATGATAGATAAATACAATAGAACCATTGATTATATGAGGTTATCTGTAACCGATAGATGTAATTTAAGATGTAAATACTGTATGCCTGAGTCAGGTGTATCTAAAAAACTTCATAAAGAAATATTAAGACACGAAGAGTTGGTTGAAATTGTGAAAGCAGGGGCTCAAGTTGGTATCAAAAAAATTAGACTGACTGGTGGAGAACCTTTAATTAGAAAGAATATTGTCGAGTTAGTAAAAGAGATTTCTAATGTTGAAGGTATCAATGAAGTGACAATGACCACCAATGGCCTCTTATTAAAAAATTATCTGAATGATTTAAAAGAAGCAGGACTCACACGTATTAATTTATCTTTAGATACATTAAAACCAGAGCGTTATAGAAGTATTACTAGAGGTGGGAATATAGAAGAGGTCTTATCCTGTATACCTCTTATACTGGCAGCCGGTTTAAGACCGTTAAAAATTAATGTGGTTTTAATCGGTGGCTTTAACGAAGATGAAATTGGTGATTTTGTTGAACTCACACGTCATCAAAATATAGAGGTTAGGTTTATTGAATTGATGCCGATTGGTGAAGCCAGTCAGTGGACGAATGATAAGTTTGTTTCAAATCAGAAAGTCTTAGAAGTCGTTGAACTTATTAAAATCGAAAAAACACATCCGTCCTCACCAGCAGAATATTACCAATTAAAAGATGGTGTTGGAAAAATCGGGTTAATCAATCCAATCAGTTGTTCGTTTTGTGTAGATTGTAATCGAATCAGAGTCACATCTGATGGCAAAGTAAAACCGTGTTTACATTCGGATCAAGAAATTGAGCTGATGGAAGCTTTGAGAAATCACGAAGATATTGTGAAAATCTTAAGAGAGGCTATTACCAGTAAACCGAAAGAACATCTCATCAATAATAAAGAATATAAACCTATTAAAAGAGATATGAATCGGATTGGAGGATAAGATGTCATTTACACATTTTAATGAAGAAGGAAAAGCCAAAATGGTGGATGTATCAGACAAACAAGTTACGGACAGGACTGCAGTTGCTGTTGGTAGGATTAGTGTGAGTCAAGACATCATTGATAGAATTCAATCTGGTAATATGAAAAAAGGTGATGTATTGTCAGTGGCACAAGTTGCAGGTATCATGGGTGCTAAAAAAACCAGTGAAATCATTCCGATGTGCCATAATATATTTATTTCTGGAGCAGATATAAAATTTCAGATAGGCAATCTAGAGATTCTAATTGAAGCTACCGTAAAAACATCAGGACAAACGGGTATTGAAATGGAAGCATTAACTGCTGTGAGTATTGCGGCACTTACCATTTATGACATGTGTAAAGCTGTTGATAAAAATATGGTCATTCATGATGTTAAACTCGTTAAAAAAACAGGTGGGAAAAGTGGTACTTATGAAAGAAAAGAGGACTAAATGGCAAAAATACTAGCAATAAATATCAGTGAAACCAAAGGTGTTATTAAGAAAACTGTAGATGAAGTCATGTTAATAGAAGATTTTGGGATAGAAAATGATGCACATGCTGGAAAGTGGCATAGACAAGTTAGCTTACTCGGGCAAGAGAGTGTTGATAAGATGATTGCAAAAGGATTGGATCATTTGGTTCCAGGTGTATTTGCTGAAAACTTAACAACTGAAGGCATTATACTTTATGAGTTACCTGTCGGTACAGTATTACAAATTGGTGAAACAGTTCATGAAGTGACTCAAATCGGGAAAGAATGTCATACAGGTTGTGAAATCAAACAGATTACTGGAGATTGTGTGATGCCTAGAGAAGGTATCTTTACAAAAGTATTAAAAGGCGGCATTTTAAAGCCTGGTGATGAAATTGTAGTTTTAGAAAAAAAAGCAGAAACTTTTGTAATGAAATAAGAGCAGCGCTTTTGCGCTGCTTTAAATATATCTAAATGGTCAGTGACTTGACTGTCCAATTTGTAACATGGTTATAGGCTTATTATGTCTTACTAGAGGGTGTTTAATAGATTGGCTTTAGAAGAAAGTAATGGCAAATCTAAAAGTTAAGAGTCGTTAAAGAACCTTGTATAATCAATGTATTTCCCCTATAATGATGTTACGTAAAGGAGAGATAAATGCAAAATTTGAAAGACAATAGAAAGCCATTTACTGAAATAAATGGACTTTATGAAAAAATAAAAGAAGTTGTTCATCCAGATAGAGTTTTGTTGAATGAACCAATGTCTAATCATACATCATTTAAAATTGGTGGACCAGCTGCTATGTTAATAGAAATTGCTGATTCAAGTGAATTAACTCATTTATTGCCTGTATTAAAAGTAGCTGAAGTTCAATATTTTATTATGGGCAACGGTTCAAACTTATTGGTTAATGATGGCGGGTATAAAGGTATTGTGATTAAACTTGCAGACTATTTAACAAATGTCACAATTGATAAACATGAGATTACAGCTGAAGCTGGTATTCTGTTATCGACACTCTCAAAGATTATTGCTAAAGAATCTCTTATAGGATTTGAGTTCGCAAGTGGCATTCCTGGAACCGTCGGTGGCGCAATCGCTATGAATGCAGGAGCATATGACGGTGAAATGAAAAATTGTGTGAAATCAGTTAAGGTTTTGGCACAAACGGGCGAAATTTTAGATTTAACAAATGAAGAGATGAATTTTGGGTATAGAATAAGTGATGTGAAAAAATTTGATTACATTGTTTTAGAAACAACTTTTACTTTTGAAAAAGGTGATCCAAAAGAAATCTCAGAAAAAACAAAAGACTTTACTGAAAGAAGAACATCGAAACAACCACTGACATTACCGTCGGCTGGATCAATGTTTAAAAGACCGGTAGGTTATTTTGCAGGTAAACTCATTGATGATTCGGGATTAAGAGGCGTTAGAATCGGAGATGCACAAATATCTGAAAAACATTGTGGTTTTGTTGTAAATAGAGGCAATGCGACCTGTCGGGAAGTATTGGATCTAATTCAAATGGTACAAAAAATTGTAAAAGATAATTATGGGGTTATGTTAGAAACAGAGGTTAAATATCTAGGAGGCTAACATGAGAATAATAGCAGATTATCATACACATACTACTTTCAGTCACGGAACAGGTTCTATAGAAGATAATGTTAAAGTGGCGATTGAAAAAGGACTAAAAATATTAGCCATAAGTGATCATGGTCCAGGTCATGCATTTTATGGTATAAAGAAACACCATTATAAAGATATGAGATCAGAGATAGATCGTTTGAATAAAAAGTATCCAGAAATAGAAATATTACTCAGTTTAGAAGCTAATTTTATGAGCGTCGACGGGACTTTGGATATTGATGACGACTTATTAAAAATGTCAGATTTAATAATGTGTGGTTATCATTTTGGAAGCACACCAAGGAAATTCTTTGTAGATATAAAAATGCATGTGTATGCTTATTTATCAAGATTTTCTAAATCTATTTATAAAAAATCTAAAAAAATAAACACTGAAATGATGATTAATGCGATGAGAAAGTATGACCTTACTGCAATAACTCATCCTGGTGCTAAAGGACCTATTGATATAAGACAAGTAGCACAAGTAGCTTCAGAAAAAAATGTTGCTTTAGAAGTGAATGTAAAACATGGTCATTTAACTGTAGATGAAATACATGAAGCCATGAAAACAGATGTTATGTTCATTTTAGGAAGTGATGCCCATGAGCCTGAGAGAGTTGGCGATTTTTCTGCGAGTTTGGAGCGTTGTATAGAGGCTGGTGTACCAGTGGAACGTATTATGAATGCAGAGGTTTAAAATGAAAATTGTTATCGTTACAGGTTTGTCTGGTGCTGGTAAATCATCAGCTATGAAGAGTATGGAAGACTCAGGTTATTACTGTGTCGATAATTTACCACCTATTTTAATTTCAAAATTTATTGAAATATGTCAGTACAATGTTGAAGAATTAGGTAAAATAGCTTTGGGTATTGATATTCGAGGAGGCGCCTTTTTTGATGACTTCCATGACGGGTATCAGGAACTGATTAAAAAAGGTCATGAATGTAAAATCTTATATGTAGAAGCTTCTGATGAATCTTTGGTAAAAAGATATAAAGAATTGAGACGTCCGCATCCACTTTCAGGTGAACAAACTTTGATTGAAAGTATTCAGATGGAACGCGATATGATGCAGTCGTTAAGAGAATCTGCAGATATCATAATTGATACGTCCAATCTAGGTATCAACGATTTTAGAAATCAAGTAAAAGAAAAGTTTTTAGAGGATACTTCTCAACCTAATATCTCTATCATCTGCAACTCTTTTGGTTTTAAAAAGGGCATTGCAATTGACGCGGATCTTGTGTTTGATGTTAGGTTTTTACCCAATCCGTTTTATATTTCAGAACTTCGAGCAAAAACAGGCAATGAAAAAGATGTACAAGACTATGTGATGAGTTTTGAAGAAAGTCAGATATTCTTAGAAAAAACAACCGACCTGGTGGAATTTTTAATTCCTCAATATATAAAAGAAGGTAAAACACAATTGGTTATCAGTTTTGGGTGTACAGGTGGTAGACATCGCTCAGTAACCATGGCCAATAAGCTAGGCGATCACTTAAAGAAACTTAATTATAGAGTTTTTATTACGCATAGGGACAGTTAAAATGAATTGTGAAACTAAAATAGTAGCCATTGGTGGCGGAACAGGTCTTTCAATACTTCTTAGAGGTTTAAAATTAATCTCTGAAGAGATTACTGCTATCGTTAATGTTGTAGATGATGGTGGTGGATCTGGTGTTTTAAGAGAAGACCTTGCGATGTTACCACCGGGTGATATAAGGAACTGTATATTAGGACTTGCTGGCAAAGAACCTGTACTTCAAGAATTATTTGCTTATCGATTTGATGAAGGTCGTTATAAGAATCAGTCATTTGGTAATTTAATGATTGCTGCAATGGTTGGCATCTCTGATAGCTTTGAAGATGCTATTTCAAAGATTAGTGATATATTTGCTGTAAAAGGTCAAGTTTTACCAGCCACAAACGAAGATGTTCATCTGGTTGCTAAACTTAAAGATGGTACAATTGTCAGAGGTGAATCTAAAATACCTTATCAGGTACTCAAGAAAAAATCACCGATTGAACTAGTTTGTTTAAAACCCAAACAAGTTAAAGCTTTACCACGTTCAATTAAGGCGATTAATGAGGCGGATGTTATATTTGTAGGTCCTGGTAGTTTGTATACCAGTTTGATTCCGAACTTACTTGTTGAAGGCATAACAGAATCCATCATGGCTTCATCTGCTAAAAAAGTGTATGTTGCCAATCTGATGACACAACCTGGTGAAACAGATGATTTTAGTATTGCAGATCATATGGATGCGATTTATAAACATGCACCTATTAAATTTGATTATGTGATTGCCAACAATCATGAAGTTTCAAAAGAAGTTAAAGAGAGATACCAGAAAGAAGATTCAAAACTGCTACTCTTGACTAAAAAAGATAAAAGTCGGTTTAAGAAGTTGGACGTTGAAGTTTTAGAAGCCGATTTTATTGAAGTAAAACAGGGATATGTGCGTCATGATATAGAAAAATTGGTTAAGTATTTAGAACAATATGTTGATAAATAAAAGTTAATAACGTTTTATTATAAG
>JABXKX010000376.1 GCA_013619035.1 Peptostreptococcaceae bacterium | reverse complement strand
GAGAATAAAGACACTTGGTATCTCATGGAGCCAGAATATGGAAAAAACTTTATCTTATATATGATTGAAGAAATAGGTGAAGTTATCTCAGTGGTAAAAAAGAAAAAAACAGATGAAATTATGACAGAAGGTCCAGTTAGAGAACATATGGTAGAAGAACTTTCAGATGTGTTGATGTACTTTATAGATTGTTTAAACCGTTATCATATTACTGCCGAAGAGTTTTCAGAAGCATATACTAAAAAATTTGAATCCAATATGAAAAGAAATTTCAAAAAGGATCATGAATCTTTTATAAGTGAGGAGACGGTATGATTTTAATCGGTAGTGGTGATTCGGCAGATGTTTATCAAATTGGACATGGCAGAGTACTCAAGTTATTTAATGATAATGAATATTTTATTAGAGAATATGAAGCCTGTAAATATATTGGGGATATGACTCCCTTTGCACCTCAAGTCTTTGATAAAGTATATGTTGATAATAAAGATGGTTATGAAATGCAAGAATTGATTGGAGAGCTATTCATTGATGTGATAGATGATTCAGATGAGCTTGAGTATTACGGAGAGTTAATGGGACAATCACATAAAATGCTGCATAGTTGGGATAGCAGTTCGTTGGAATTGCCATATTTAAAAGAGAGACTGAGAATATATATAGAACAGTTATCTCATATCAGTGATGATATAAAAAATTGGGGCATCTCCATCATTGATGATTTAGAAGATGATAGATCACTTTTGCATGGAGATTATATGCCTTATAATCTGATGTATTTCGATGAGAAACTTACTGCGATGGATTGGTCTGATGCCATGTTAGGACCAAAAGAAGCCGATATCGCAAGAACACTTTATTTTATTATCGATCCAAATGATTATGAAGATGCAAAATATACCTTGAATTGCAATAAATTTATTGAAGCTTATTTATCTGGGTATTATGGTAACGAGAGACCTATGAGCATTATCCATCAATGGTTGATTATCAATGCAATTATAGAATTAGATAGATTTCTGGCATCAGGCATCTCAAATAAATTTACTCAGAGATTGAATGACTTTATTCATAACAATCTAAAAGAAATGGGTTCGGATTACTTATTTGAATAGGAGTGTGACAAAATGTTGGTTCGACAAGCAACTTTAGAAGATTTAGATCAAATGACGGCGTTGATAAATGCAACAACGAAAAAGTTAATTGAAAAAAATGTTTTTCAGTGGGCTTATCCCTGCGAATTAGACTCATTGGAAGCGCAAATTATAAATGGAGAGGTCTTTATATTAGAAGATCATAACCGATTGATTGGTAGTTATTCTATAAAACATGTAGAAGATTCGTTTCCAGTACAAATTGAGAAAAGTCTGTATATGTATCGATTACTCATACATCCTTTTTATCAGGGAAAAAATATGACACATCATATGTTTAAATATTTAAAAAAAGAATATAAAAAACACTCAGTCTTATTAGATTGTTGGGCAGGGAATGAAAAGTTATGTGATTTTTATAAAGCCAATGATTGTTTGTTTTTAGGAGATTTTCCTGAAGCTGATTATAAAATTAGTGTATTTCAGGTAGGAAAGAGGGGCAATATTGTTAAAGACGACAAGGGTTTTTTTAAGAGATTCTAGAATCGAAGATTTAGATTATATCTTACAGATTGAAAAAGATGCTTCTCAGACTGGGTTTGTTAACCACTGGTCTAGAGAGAAACATGAAGAAGCACAATTAAATGCTTTAACAGATCATTTGATTATTGAAACAATGGATGGTACAAGTGTTGGTTATTTAATAGGCAATCAGAATCCTGATGATAATTATGAGTTGATGCGTATTGTTATCTCCAAAAGAGGTAATAGTTATGGAAAAGAAGCGATAGAAGCATTAATTAAACATGCCTTTAAGTTAACCACACATCGATTTTGGTTAGATGTCAGAAGTCATAATCATAAAGCCATAACACTTTATGAGTCGATGGGATTTGTTACAGAAGGCATTTTAAGAGAAGCCGTTAAATTTCAGGATTCATACGTTTCTGTTCAAGTGATGTCAATATTGAGGCGTGAATATGAAGTATAAATTATATGGACATCCTAATAAAATAGTAATTCATGGCGGACCAGGAGCTCCTGGGTCCGTTTCTAGTTTGGCTAGAGATTTAGACGATTGTATAGAAATCTATAATTATGGACAAACTATTAAAGCACAGCTACAAGAAATACATGAAATTGTGGAAGTATTTAAGATGAATACACCTGTATTAATTGCACACTCATGGGGAGCGTGGTTGGCTTTTTTATATGCTGCGAAACATCCTACCTCAAAAATTGTATTGATTGGCTGTGGTGCGTTTAAGGAGTCTTATTTAGACCTTATGAATCAAAGAAGACAACAAAAGTTAACTTCAGATGAATTGACTGATGTAGATGTCTTCTTTTCAAAAATTGCTAAGAATGAAGAAATAGATATGTCTTACTTTGGTCGGTTAATGGCTAAAATGGATAGTTATGAACTCCGTCATTATGATGATGAACTTCTTTTTTTTGATGTAAAAGGGTATCAAATGCTAATGGATGAGTTTCGTATCTTAAGAAAAAGTGGTGCTTTATTGGAAATGTATAAAACTATACATGCTGAAGTAGTAGTGATTCATGGTAAAGATGATCCACATCCGTATGAAGGTATTTTAGAGCCTTTTAACGAAGTTGGTCTAAAGTATCGAGTCCATCTAATCAATCGATGCGGTCATGCGCCTTGGTGTGAAAAATATGCCAGGGATGAATTTTATCAAATTATAAAAGAAGAAATGAAGTATTTATTTCAATCCGATCGACTAGGATTTAGAAACTTATCAATTGATGATAAAACAGTTTTTAGACAGATGAATGCCAATCCTGAAGTGATGAAATACTTTCCAAATACCTTGGACGAAACAGCATCGGATGCTTTTTTGAGTAGAATTATCAACAATTATGAAAGGGATGACTTTGGACTATATGGAGTTGAATTAATAAAGACTGGGAAATTATTAGGTTTTATTGGCTTGTCACGACCATCATTTAAAAAAGAGTTTGTACCTTGTATAGAAATTGGATGGCGTTTGGAGCAAAAATACTGGAGACAAGGGTATGCAAAAGAAGGAGCTCTAAGGGTTTTAAACTATGGTTTTGAAGTACTAAAACTAACGGAGATAGTTTCTTTTACGGCTCTCATTAATACACCTTCTATTGCAGTGATGAAAAGTATTGGTCTTAATTATGTTAAAAACTTTGAGCATCCGAGTGTTGAAGGTCCATTAAAAGACCATGTGCTTTATAAGATTGAGAGGTCATCATGAAATTAAAAAGAGGAGATACAATTGGCATCTTTTCACCATCGACACCCATTACAAAATTATGTCCTATAAGATATATGCGTGGAAAATCATTTTTAGAATCAAAGGGATTTAAGATCAAGGAAGGATCACTCACTTATCAATCGGATGGTTATCGTTCAGGATCCATTCAAGAAAGAGCCGAGGAATTAAATGAGTTGATAAGAAATCCAGATGTAAGATGTATTATGTCGACTATAGGTGGTATGAATTCAAATAGTTTACTGCCTTATATTGATTATGATGCGTTTAAAAAAGATCCTAAGATTATAATTGGCTATTCTGATGTAACGGCAATATTATTCGCCATTTATCAGAAAACAGGCGTTTCTACTTTTTATGGACCCGCTTGTGTGGCGTCGTTTGGTGAGTTGGAACCTTTTAATGAGATGCACTTTAAATATTTCAGTGATGTATTAATGACAAAGCATGAGGTATACAATTATGAGAAACCAAAGGTTTGGACAGAAGAATATATAGATTGGGAGACTCAATATGAATCAAAAAAACAGATTGAGAATAGCTGGTTGACCTTATCAGATGGACAAGTGACAGGGCGTTTAATTATAGGAAATCTGAATACGATGTCAGGTATTATAGGTAGTCCTTATATGATAGATATAAAAGAAGGGGATATACTCTTTATTGAAGACAGTCTTAAAAATGCTACAACTGAAGAGCGGTTATTCAGTTTATTGAAACTAAATGGTGTTTTTGATAAGATTGGTGGTTTAATCATAGGGAAACACGAATTATTTAATGATCAAAATACTAGAGGTCATTTAGAAATATTAAAAGAAGTTGTAGGTGAGTTTAAGATCCCTGTGCTTGCAGAAGTAGATTGTTCGCATACGCACCCGATGTTTACAATGAGGATTGGTTCAAAGATAACATTAGATGCAACACATCAAACCATTAAACTATTGAATGGTTTTGGTCAAGAAATTATCCTCTAAAAGTTTTATGATGTAGTTGGAGGCAGATATGGAAGAGAAAAAAATAGCGGTACGAAAAATGCAAGATTATATTGAGACTCATCTTCATGAATCGATTACAATAAAACAACTAAGCAATTGTTGTTATTTATCACCGTCTTATGCTGCAAAGATATTTAAGGAATTAACCAGTTATACGCCTTACTATTATATCAAAGCATGTAGATTATCAGAAGCCGCAAAAACTTTGAGAGATTCCGATTTAAAAGTGATAGAGGTTGCACTTGATTTTGTATTTGATTCACATGAAGGGTTTACAAGAGCTTTTTCAAAACAATTTGGAGTACTCCCAAAGTCTTATGCATTAAGAAAACCGCCGATTAAGTGGTTTCTTCCTTATCCATTAACTATCAAGAAAGAGGAGGATGTTACAATGAATCAATTTATATTTACTCAAGTTATTGAAAGACCAAAAAGAAAAGCACTTATTAAAAGAGGGATTACAGCGACAGAGTACTTTAAATATTGTGAGGAAGTAGGCTGTGATGTATGGGGCATACTGATGAGTGTAAAAGAAGCACTTTATGAACCCATTGGTATGTGGTTACCTGATATGTTAATAAAACCAAGCACATCAAAATATGTTCAAGGTGTAGAAGTACCTCTTGACTATGATAATGTAATTCCAGAGGGCTTTGAATTAATTGATTTACCAGCAAGTCAAATCATGATATTCCAAGGACAACCTTATGATGATAATGATTTCGAATCAGAAATTATGGAAGTAATGGATGCTATTAAAGCATTTAAACCAGCATTATATGGGTATGAATTCTATAACAAAGAAACACCAAGATTTCAACTAGAACCTAGAGGTGAAAGAGGTTATATTGAAGGTCGACCGATACGAAAATTGTAATGTCATTAATTTTTAATGTCATCTACATGATTATTTGATAAAATGAAAGTGAGGGGGTGTTAAAATGTTAGATTATAAAAAAGTATCATTAAACGAAATCAACACACTTTTTGAAGAGTATGTGGCATCTTTGAGTGATGTATATGATGATTTCCTAGAAACTCATATATTGGATTCGGATTTTTATCTGATGAGTTATCATGGAGAAGATATTGGATATTTTGCAATTTTTGAAGAAACATTATTAACACAATTTTTTATAACCAGAACAGCTCTTCACTTGGCTCAGGGAAGTTTCAAATCCTTACTTGAGAAGTTTAATGTCACACATGGATTTGTACCGACTTGTGATGAACTGTTCTTATCGTTAAGTATGGATTTTCATAAGAAAATTGATCTCCAAGCGTATTTCTTTACTTTGACGGGAAGAGATGTAAAGCCACCAGTTTATCCTAAAAGCATGTTAAGATTAGCAAATCTTTCTGATGTTGAGAATATTAAAGCTCTATCAGGAGATTTCTTTAGTGAGTTGTATCAAAATGTGTCTGATAGGAAAATTTATATCTTAGAAGATGATGAAATTTATGGGTTTGGTATTATGGAAACCAATAGAATTCATAAATTCTGTAGAGGTATTGGCATGTTTACAGTTGAAAAACATCGACAAAAAGGTGTTGGTCGAAGTATCATTTTACATTTGAAAGATTTATGCAAAACCCTTGATTATCAAGCCTTACCAGGATGTTGGTATCATAATTATAATTCCAAACGGACATTGGAAAGTTGCGGTTTTGCTTCAAAGACAAGATTATTAAAAGTTGAATTTTAGTGGAAAAAACAGACTATAAATATAGCTGTCTCTTA
>JABXKX010000141.1 GCA_013619035.1 Peptostreptococcaceae bacterium | reverse complement strand
GGATATTTCTTAGTTAAACCTTCATACCAGTCTACCATCTCATCAGTTGTTCTCTTATGTCCACCTTCTCTTACGAAGTGGTAAGTTTTTTCGCCATCAGCGCCATCTTTAGTACAGAACTCAGAAGCAGCAGCATCTAATGCTAAAGTAATATCTTCACCAGCTTTGTATCCAGCAGCAGCAATTGCTTCCATAATAATATCTAAAGCACCTTCAGTACCGTTGATCTTAGATGGAGCATATCCACCTTCGTTACCAACGTTAGTAGAATCGCCATTAGCTTTTAAAATTTTACCTAAGTGGTGGAAAATTTCTGTTCCCATTCTTAAACCTTCAGCAAAAGTCTTAGCGCCTACAGGTTGTACCATGAACTCTTGAACGTCTACAGCAGAATCAGCATGTGATCCACCGTTTAAAATGTTCATCATTGGTAATGGTAATTCTTTAGCGTTTGGTCCACCAATATATTTGAATAATGATTGGCCAGTTGATTGAGCAGCAGCTTTAGCTACAGCTAATGAAACACCTAGAATAGCGTTAGCACCTAACTTAGACTTAGTCTTAGTACCGTCTAAAGCAATCATAGTTCTATCGATAGCTACTTGATCTAAAGCATCCATTCCAACAACAGCATCAGCGATAATTTCGTTAACGTTAGCTACTGCTTTTAAACAACCTTTACCTAAGTATCTAGCTTTGTCGCCATCTCTTAATTCAACAGCTTCTCTTTCACCAGTTGAAGCACCAGATGGTACAGCAGCTCTACCCATAGAACCATCACCTAATACAACATCTACTTCTACAGTTGGGTTACCTCTTGAGTCAAGTATTTCTCTAGCATATACATCAATAATTGTTGACATAATTTTACCTCCATATAGTTATTATTTTAATAGTGATTTTCCTGTCATTTCTTCTGGCACTTTCATATCTAGAAGTCCTAGAAGCGTTGGCGCTAAATCACATAATTTCCCGTCTTCTTTTAGCTCCTTCTCTGTACCAATCATTAGAAGTGGTACATCAAAAGTTGTATGAGCAGTTTGTGCATTTCCGGTTTCCATATTCTTCATTTCTTCAGCATTACCATGATCAGCAGTGATTAATAGACTACCACCTTTAGATAATACTTTGTCAACGATTCTACCCAAACAAGCATCAACTGTTTCTACAGCCTCAATAGCTGCGTTTAAGACACCTGTATGACCAACCATATCAGGATTAGCATAGTTTAATATGATTACATCATGTAAATCTTTATCTAATTCAGCTTCTAAAGCATCTGTCACTTCATAAGCTGACATTTCAGGTTTTAAATCATATGTTGCAACATCTGGTGAATTAACAAGTACTCTTGATTCACCAACTTCTGGTTCTTCAATACCACCATTAAAGAAAAATGTTACATGAGCATATTTTTCAGTCTCAGCAATTCTAAGTTGCGTCTTACCTTCTTTAGCTAAATATTCACCCAGTGTATTTGTAAGTAATTCTGGTTTGAAAGCAACTGAAACATTTTCAATCGTCTTATCATATTCCGTCATACACACATAAGTGACATCTTTTTTATCTCTATCAAAATCATTAAACTCTACATCTACAAAAGCTCTTGTGATTTCTCTTGCTCTATCAGGTCTGAAGTTAAAGAAAATAATTGAGTCATGATCTTTAACGGTTGCATCTTCATTGATAATTGTAGGTAAAACAAACTCATCATTTACATCAACAGCATATGAGGCTTCAATCGCAGCAACTGCACTCTCCGCTTTTACACCATTTCCATGTACTAAGTTGTTGTAAGCTTTTTCAACTCTATCCCAACGTTTATCTCTATCCATTGCATAGTAACGACCACTAATCGTAGCAATCTCACCAATGTTTTCTTTAACCATATAGTCTTCAAATTCTTTAATGAATTCTACAGCACTTTGTGGTGCTGTATCACGACCATCTAAGAATGCGTGAACATAAACTTTTTTAATATTTTCTTTTTTTGCTAATTGAAGTAATCCTTTAATATGCTCCGTGTGACTGTGAACACCACCTGGTGAAAAAAGTCCCATAAAGTGTAAAGCAGAATCATGTTCTTTAACATTTATTATTGCATCTTGCATGGCTTCATTTGTGAAAAATTCACCATCTTTTATTGCTTTTGTGATTCTAGTAAGTGCTTGATAAACAACTCGGCCTGCGCCGATATTTAAATGTCCTACTTCAGAGTTACCCATTTGTCCATCAGGTAAACCAACTGCTAAACCACTTGTATGTAATTTAGTGTTAGGATATTTTTCTAAATAGCTATCCATGTTTGGTGTCTTAGCCAAATGAATTGCATTGAATTCATAAGGCTTATTACAACCCCAACCATCAAGGACAACTAAAGCTACTGGCTTTTTCATATAAGTCTCCTTAAAAGTTAACTAACTCCATAAAACTATCTGCTTTAAGAGCAGCTCCACCAACTAAAGCACCATCGATATCAGTTTGATTCATGATCTCTTCAACGTTAGCAGGTTTAACAGATCCACCGTATTGGATTTGAATTGATTCAGATACTTCTTCAGTATATAACTCTTTAACAAGTGTTCTAATGAAAGCTACTGCATCATTTGCTTGCTCACTCGTAGCTGTAACACCTGTTCCAATTGCCCAGATTGGCTCATAAGCAATAACCATATCAGGAATGTTTGCAGCAGTTACATCTTTAAGACCAGCGACGATTTGAGTTTTAATAACTTCTTCCATCTTACCAGCTTCTCTTTCCTCAAGAGTTTCACCACAACACATGATTGGTGTGATTTCTACTTCTAAAGCTTTTAATACTTTCTTATTAACAGTTTCATTAGTTTCTGCAAAGTATTGTCTTCTTTCAGAGTGACCAATGATAACATAATCTACATCGATTTCTTTTAACATAGCAGGAGCAATTTCACCAGTGAAAGCGCCTGATTCTTCGTAGTGCATGTTTTGAGCACCAATTTTAACGTTAGTACCTTTAGCAGCTTCTTTCATATCTTTTAACATTGTAGCAGGTGCACATAATACAACTTCTACTTCTGTATCTACAACTTGACCTTTAATTTCATTAACAAACTCAACCGCTTCTTTGATTGTTTTGTTCATTTTCCAGTTTCCAGCAATAATTGGTTTTCTCATGATAGCCTCCTATTTATTATCGATTGACTCGATACCAGGTAATACTTTACCTTCTAAGTATTCTAGTGATGCACCACCACCAGTTGAAATATGTGTGAATTTCTCAGCAAATCCTAATTGGATTGCAGCAGCAGCAGAATCACCACCACCAATAATAGTTGTTGCTTGCTCTAAGTTAGCAAGAGTCTTGCAAACACCGATTGTTCCACCAGCGAAGTTTGACATTTCGAATACGCCCATAGGACCATTCCAAACAACTGTTTTAGCGCCCTCTAACATAGAAGTGAATAATTTAACCGTATCAGCACCAACATCTAATCCCATTTCATCAGCAGGAATTTCATCTACAGATACTGTAGTGAAAGGCGCATCATTTGAAAATTCTTTAGAGATAATTGTATCAGTCGGTAAAACAAGTTCTACACCTTTAGCAGCAGCTTTTGCAAGTAATTCTTTTGCAAGTTCTACTTTATCTTCTTCTAATAGAGATTTACCAATTTCTTTACCTTGAGCTTTTAAGAAAGTGAACATCATACCGCCACCGATTAAAATCTTATCCGCCTTTTCAATTAAGTTATTAATAACACCGATCTTATCAGAAACTTTCGCACCACCTAAGATAGCAATTAATGGTCTCTCAGGAGCATCAACAACGCCACCGATAAAATCTATTTCCTTTTGCATTAAGAAGCCTGCTACAGCACCTAAGTGAGAAGCAATCCCTTTATTTGAAGCATGTGCTCTATGAGCTGTACCAAATGCATCATTTACAAATACATCACCAAGTGATGCCCAATATTTACCTAATTCCGGATCATTTTTAGTTTCACCAGCTTCGAATCTTGTATTTTCAAATAACATAATTTCAGAATCATTTAAAGCGTTAACTGCATTTTCTAATGCTTCGCCTCTTGTCTCTGGAACAAATGTTACATCTTGACCTAATAATTCAGCTAATCTATCAGCTACAGGCTTTAATGTTTTTGTCTTCTTGTCTTCTTCTGTTTTTACTTTCCCTAAATGAGAAAAAGCTACCACTCTACCACCTTGTTCTAGGACGTACTTAATAGTAGGAAGTGCTGCAACGATTCTATTATCGTCAGTAATCACACCATCTTTCATTGGAACATTGAAGTCAACTCTAATTAAAACTTTCTTGCCTTTCAGTTCTATATCTTTTACATTTTTTTTAGCCATAAGAACTTGATCCTCCTATCGTATATAATTCTTATTGATACTCAAAAGTTAATAATTAAGGCAATGAAAACAAATTAATTACAATTGGGGGAAAGTAATTAGTCTAACTCAAAGCTTAATTATTAAGTTCTGACCATCAGTTTTTCTTTGAAACGCTTCAGATCATAAAAGTAACACTTCGTGTTCCTTTAAAATGAGTATATAATTTGGGGAATAAATTATAAACATCAGAACAAACGTCATAGCGGTTAAACCGCTATGACACTTATTATAAATTCTTATTTGTTGAATGAAGCCATTTTCTTAGCTAATCTTACCATTTGAGCAGTGTAAGACATTTCGTTGTCATACCACATAACAACTTTAACCATTTGCTTACCATCTACTTCTAATACTGTAGTACAACCAGCATCAAATAATGTACCAAACTCAATACCGATAACATCTGTAGAAACGATTGGATCTTCAGTGTAACCTAAAGTCTCGTTTGAAGCAGCTTTCATAGCAGCGTTGATTTCTTCAACAGTTACATCTTTACCTAACTCAACAGTTAAGTCTACTAATGAACCAGTGATAGTTGGAACTCTCATAGCACCACCGTCTAATTTACCTTTTAATTGTGGTAATACAAGACCAACAGCAACAGCAGCACCAGTAGTTGTAGGTACGATGTTAGCAGCAGCAGCTCTACCTCTTCTTAAGTCAGAGTGAGGACCATCAAGTGTAACTTGATCATTTGTATATGCGTGGATAGTAGTCATTAAACCTTTAACTAATCCGAATTCTTTATCTAATACTTGTGCAATTGGAGCTAAACAGTTAGTTGTACAAGAAGCACCTGAAAGAACTGTTTCAGTACCATCTAAGATATTATCATTTACATTGTAAACAACTGTCTTCATGTCGCCTTTAGCAGGAGCAGAGATTAATACTCTCTTAGCACCAGCAGTGATGTGCTTCTCAGCTAATTCTTTAGTTCTGAAGAAACCAGTTGACTCGATAACTACATCTACGTTTAACTCGCCCCATGGTAATGCTTCAGGATCTCTCTCAGAGTAAATCTTGATTTCTTTTCCATCTACTGTAATTGAATCTTCACCAGCAGTAATAGAATTTGACTTGTATCTACCTTGTGCTGAGTCATACTTTAATAAGTTAGCTAATGCTTTAGCACTTGTTAAGTCGTTTAATGCTACAATCTCAAACTCAGGACTATCAAACATTAATCTAAATGCTAATCTACCAATTCTACCAAACCCGTTAATCGCTACTCTTGTTTTCATAATTCTCCTCCATTTTACAATTAAATATTATTTAATATTTTCTTTGCAACTTCCTCATCTGTCACTAGGACTAGATTTCTATTTATTTTACAAACCGCTGCTATAGCTTCGGCTTTATCAACACCACCTGCTACTGCAATCAGTTCTTTAACTTGATCAAGTTTCTCTAACTCTACACCAATCGTTGTGATCTCATGAACGATATTACCTTCTTTATCAAAATAGTATCCGAATGCTTCTGCGACCGCTTCTTTTTCAATGATATCCAATATAGATTCATCATCTAGTTGTCTACGTTTTGCCATCACATCGGCTCTTGCTATTCCAAAGATTAATATATCCATTTTTCCAAGCATTGAAACAATTTCTTTTATCTCTGGTTCTTTTAAAAGTGTCTCTTTTGCTTCTTTTGATATCCAATCTGGTGTATATAATAATTTATATGAACAGTTTAACTTCTCTGCTAAC
>JABXKX010000616.1 GCA_013619035.1 Peptostreptococcaceae bacterium | reverse complement strand
ATTTCAAACAATTCATTTAAATGTCTTATCTCATGTGTAATATTTAGATGACTCGTTA
The DNA here is from genome assembly GCA_013619035.1 of Peptostreptococcaceae bacterium. Next base: position 6,050 of record JABXKX010000616.1, on the reverse strand, counting down.
ATCCTTTTGGATTAAACCAGTAGGTATCTATATTATAATTGATACCGCCCGTCATATCTGAAGTAAGAGAATCACCAACAATTATCATTTCAGATTTATCAAAAGGTCCTATTAAACTTTCCATATGTTCAAATATGGCTATATCCGGTTTATGAGAACCTACTTCATCCGAGATAATAATATGATCAAAGTAATGACCTTTGTCTAACTTAGAGTTTTGTGAAGATGTCACGCCATTGGTCATCATTACCACAAGATACTTATTCTAAAAGCTTATCAGCACTCTCTATCATCGTAAGATGATCTGCCATACCTCCTAATATTGAATATCAAAATCTAACGTCTTTGAAAAAGTCACCAGTCGTTTCATATCATTTTGACTTATAACTGCTTTATAATAGTTTTCACTATCATTCCAAGATTTAATAGTTTCATACATTGTACTATAATCAGAAACTGCTATGATTTCTACACAATCATACCCTGTCAGAAGCAATACCGTTGCAAAGGTATGATTAACCCATCTAATCCTAGAAACATCACTATACTTACTCAACAACAAAATATCTTCTACAGCAATGCCAGTTTTAAAAGATAGGTCTTTTCTTTGTTTTTCTGTAATGATTAAATCATAAAGTGATTTTGTTGTTTTATAAGGAAGTTTATTTAATAGGTCTTCACTAAAAAGTGGTGAGTCACTGAATTTATTGGGTTTAGGTAAATACCCATTTACCATACGTCTAAGTACAGTTAGATAGTCTACTTCAATACCACTTATTTCAGAAAATGCTTCTACTTTTTTCTTTGTTTTTAAGACCGTCACCAGCTCATCCAAATCAGAGACTCCCTGCTGGGTAATAAAGTCCATTTTCTGATTGATATGTTCTTTTAAGATCATCCAACTTGGAATCATTTCCATATTCTGAAGTATATCTTTAAAACTTTCTATACTGATTACTTTCAGATCTCTATAATAACTCATAACGTCACCTCTATATATTCATACCTCAACTATCAAGACATAAAACAAAATCACTCCCGAAGGAGTGATCTATTATTTGAACATAACGATATCTTTTTTATGACACTTACTCTTATCAGAACAAGAACTGCCACAACTACATTTATTATGTTTCATATCGTGATATGATTTGTATGTTGCTGAACCAATCACAAGTATTAATATGAATCCTACAATAATGTTTGCTAACATTTATGCCACCCTCTTTTTATCCGCAGTTTTAATTAAATAGACTACAAATCCAGTTACAACTACCGTAATAATAATTGCTGGTACAAATCCTTGTGCTGGCGCACCTGTAACAATAAGTGTTCCAATTTGAGTGATTAAAAGTGCTAACATATAACCGATACCCAATTGGAATCCAAGTGCTTTAGCCAACCACTTTTTAGACCCAAGTTCTGAGTACATTGCACCAATGGCTGCAAAACACGGTGGTGTGAATAAGTTAAATACCAAGAATGCAAATGCAGTTACTGGTGTAAATAGTGATTGTAACGGACCATCAACAGCGTATAATAACTCGTCTGAAGCCAATAGAATAACAGCGAGTGTAGCAACTACATTCTCCTTAGCTATAAAACCAGTAATCGTAGCTGCAGCCATTTGCCAACCTACTAATCCAATTGGAATTAACAGAGGTGCAATAATACCGCCAACACCAGCTAATATACTCAGACTTTGATCTTCTATTGGTTTGAATGCAAAACTATAAGTTTGTGCAAACCATACTAAAGTATTACAAACTAAAATAATGGTTGTTGCTTTTTTTATAAATGATTTTGCTTTGTCAAACATTTGAATGGTTGCATGTTTTAAACTTGGGACTTTGTAATCTGGTAATTCTAATATAAATCCAGTATTACCTTCCCATACAAATATCTTTTTAAGAAGTAAACCACCTATGATAATCATTGCAATTGCAATCACATACATACTTGGTCCAACCCATGTATATTCTGAGAAAAATACTGCTGTGAATAATGTGATAATTGGCAACTTAGCACCACATGGTACAAATGGTGTTAAAATAGTTGTCATACGTCTCTCATTTACATCTTCGATGGTTCTTGTTGCCATAACACCCGGTATCGCACAACCCGATCCAACAATCATTGGAATAATAGATTTGCCTGATAAACCAATCTTCTTAAAGAATCGATCCATAACAACTGCAATTCTTGACATATAACCACTGTCTTCTAATAATGCCAAACAGAAGAACAATACCATAATCAGGGGTAGGAAACCAAGTACAGCTCCAACACCACCTATTACACCATCAACAACGAGTGCTTGTAAAAGTGGATTTAAGTTCCACGATTCAAATGTTGTATTTAAAAAGTTTGGTACCAGTTCACCAAAGAATGTATCATTTAGGTATCCTGATAAAAAACCACCTAACCCATTAATTGAAAATGAGAATACTGCCCACATAATTAAAAAGAATATAGGAATTCCTAACCATTTATGTGCAACAATTCTATCAACTCTATCTGATATTCTGATTTGACTTGAATCACTTTTTTTAATAAATATTTGAGAAACCAATTGATCAACAACCTTCTGTCTATCAATATCAGAATCTCCTGTAAACTCTATTTTTTCTTGTGAATGATTTTCTTTCACTTTTATAGCTTGTTGGATTAATTCTTTTAAACCTACATTACTAGTCGCGACAGTTTCAATCACAGGACACTTAAGCATTCTTTCAAATGCATTCATATCTATTTCATCTTTTCTTCTCTCAATGATATCTTTCTTATTTAAAGCAATAACCATTGGGACATTAAGTTCTAATAATTGTGTTGTAAAAAATAAACTTCTACCTAAGTTAGCACCATCTACTACATTAATGATAACATCTGGTTTTTCATCAATAACATAGTCTCTAGTAATCACTTCTTCACCTGTGAAAGGTGAAATCGAATACGCACCTGGTAAATCGACAATCCTAATCGATTCATCTAGTAAACAAAATTTCTTCTTGATGTCTGCTTCTTTTTTTTCTACAGTTACACCTGGCCAGTTTCCAACATATTCTGTTTTACCAGTAATTGCGTTGAACAGGGTAGTTTTCCCCGAATTCGGATTTCCGGCAATTGCAATCTTCATTTATGTCCTCCTAGTTAGCTACGTTGATAATCATTCTCATGCTGGTGTCAAAATAAAATATGCCCTAAGACATATTAAAAAAGCAATATTGACTTTGCCATCTTTTCATCTATGGCATATCTACTATCTTTTATATTAACAATGTAATTTCCTGCTAATTTAGAAATCACGGTTATTGGTTCACCTTCAAAGCATCCTAAAGAAAAAAGAAACTTTTTAATTTTATCTTTACCTTCAATCTTTTCTACTTGAAAAGTCTGACCTAACTTCGCTTTACTTAACGGCATATGAACCACCTCTCTGATAATAATTATCATTACCTCTTGATAAAGATTATCATACTCATCGCCCTTTGTCAATATTATCACAACAAAACGGCTCAAAAAAAGAAAGAAATCTGACGATTCTCTTCCTTTTCAGTAAACATTAAATATATTATGTTATATCCTCTATAGACTACCATTTTAAACAGTATATGACTTCATCGTATTTATTTACTTTACCATCTGTTTTAAATCCAAATGATTCATAGAGTTTTCTAGCAACATGATTAGAATGTACTAGGGTTAAATACAATTGTTCACTTTTTTGATGTTTTGTTTTAACAAACTCAATAATCTGTGTCAAACTCTTCTTACCATAACCTTTTCTCTGATACTTTTTATCAATAAAAAAGCCGCCTAACCAATAGTTATCTTTGCTGTCTGGTGTATAAGATATGTAAAAAACACCTATCATCACATCACCATCATATATTAAATAAGGATCTAATGCCTCATCCCACGGTTTGATATAAGCGGCTGCTAGAGATTCTGATACAGGTGGCATATACTCCAACTGTTCCTCATTAACCGTTAGTTCTAATGCATCTTCCCAATTCGTTTTATCAAACTCTACTATTCTTAACATATTAACCTCCCAAGAAAAGTGTCTTTAACACTTCTAATTTGTAAACCATACAAATTATTCATTCCAAGAAGTCCAAAGTTAATTATAAATAGAATTTCTTAGAAAAAAATATCCCTCTTAATTGTAACATGACCACAATCAAAGGAATATTTCATCTTTATTTCACTGCAGCAATTACAGATAATTCTACTAAAATATCTTCTCTTGCCATTTTTGCTTCTACACAGGCTCTTGCAGGTTCAAATCCATCTTCTACCCATGCATCCCATACTGAATTCATGTCTTGGAACATAGAAATATCTTTTAAGTAGATAGTCGTAGAAAGAATATGTCTTTTATCAGAACCATATTCATTTAATAGCTTTTCTACTTTTTCTAAACATACTCTTGTTTGTTCTTTTACATCAGCATCTTTTTCGCCATGTGTTTGTCCACATAAATAAATTGTTTGATTATGCTCCACAACACGACTCATTCTGCCTGTACCTTCATGTCTTTTAATTTCCATAATAATTCCCCCTTTTACTGGTAATAGTATATCATAGAATCCCCCCATTGCCATTGGTATTTATTAGAACTTAGCCTATAATATTAATAAAGTCTTAAGAATATCACATATATAATTTAAGATAGGTTTTGTATAGTGTAAATAAGGAGATTTCAATGAAAATATTAGTTTGTGATGATGATGTTGCTATTGTAGAAGCAATAGAAATATACTTAAAAAATGAAGGTTATGAAGTTGTAAAAGCGTTTAATGGTAAAGAAGCCATTGATCTATTAGAGGATCACAAAGTCCATTTGATTATCATGGATATTATGATGCCTTTTATGGATGGGTTAAGTGCCACTCATAAGATTAGAGAAAAATACAATATACCAGTTTTAATGTTATCGGCTAAAGTCGAGGATATGGATAAAATCATGGGTCTTAACATGGGTGCTGATGATTATATGACAAAACCATTTAATCCTTTAGAATTAGTAGCTAGAGTTAGATCGCAACTTAGACGGTATACTGCCCTCGGTAGCATGACCATCAAATCTTCTACATGCCAATCTGGCGGTTTGATGATTGATGATGATACCAAAGAAGTTTTTGTAGATGGTGAGTTGGTTAAACTCACACGTATTGAATACAATATTTTAAATTTATTACTCACGAATGCTGGTATCGTATTTTCTATTGATCAAATATATGAACGTGTATGGAATGAACCTGCCTATCAACCCGAAAATACAGTTGCAGTACATATACGTCGAATCAGAGAAAAAATTGAAATCAGTCCAAAAAATCCAAAGTATTTAAAGGTGGTGTGGGGTGTTGGATACAAAATCGAAAAACATTTATAAAAAAATCGTTTACACATTGTCCATCATAATCATTGCTGGTCTAGTCAGTTCGTTGTTTTTTCTAGCCCATAAGATGACAAATTCCATGGAGATTGTGGTACAGAAAGATTATTATCAAAGTTTTCAATTGAAAGAAGAAACAACTTCAAATATATACAGACTCGCTGAATTACTCAACGTCTATAAAAGCGAAGAAAATATCTTAGAAGGTAATACTGTTTTTACAGATGAATATGATTTATCATGGAATATTCGTTCCGATTACGAAGATTTCGAGTCAGATTATATGGAGAACAAACCTGAAGCAGATGACTCAGAAATCATGAACGCTTTTGTAAAAACAGATACGGAAGAAATAAGAGAATACAAAGCAGAAGAAATCAATAGAGATTTAAGAAGGTATAAAGAAATTCTCACGTTATTAGAACAAAAAGGTATTCAATATTACATTGAATGCGAAGAAGTTCAAATGACAAATGTACCAAAATATAAAAAGGACGATTTTACTTCCAGAAAGGTTTTTTATACCTTTGATTCAAAAGGTAGTTCTTCTTCCTTTGATGAATTTGATCCCTATTTTCATAGTTTCTATGTATTGGAACATTTTCCTCAAGATACACTTTATATGCTGTCTCTTATACACATCTCCGAG
>JABXKX010000536.1 GCA_013619035.1 Peptostreptococcaceae bacterium | reverse complement strand
ATATAGATATTAATGAACTTTCCGCAGTTGTAGAGATTGAACATGTGATGTATGTTTATCAATCCATTTACAGAAATAACCGTTATGAAATCTTTTTTAGTCAGAAAACAATGGAATCCATATTATTTGGTAGAGCTTTAGATAATATTGAAGAAGGTATTCACATTTATAATAATCAAGGATACTCGGTATATCTTAATGAAGCTTCAGAAAAGCTATCGGGGATATCTAAAGATGAATTTATTGGCAAACATTTGATTGACTTATATCACTTAAGGGAAGAGTATAGTACCGTTTTAACCACTTTAAGACTTCAAAAACCAGTTATAAACAGATGTGACTTGTTTACAACAAAAGACAACAAGTCATTGCTTACAATAAATTCTGGTTTTCCAATAATGATAGATGATAAATTACAAGGAGCGATATTAACTGAAAATAGTATTGAGACTCTGAAGAAACAAGCACATAAAAAATTATTTCTAAATGAATATATGGCTATTTCTACAGATAAGAAAGAACCTTCTAAATACTTTAGATTTAATGATATAATTCGTAAATCTGCGCTTATGGAGGATCTGATTCATTTGTCTAAGAAAGTTGCATTAAATGATTCCGCTGTGTTGATTTATGGAGATACAGGAACTGGTAAGGAGTTATTGGCTCAGAGTATTCATTCTTTTGGAAAAAATAGTGATAAACCCTTTGTTGCGGTTAATTGTGCTGCTATACCAAGCAATTTAGCTGAAAGTTTATTCTTCGGAACAACTAAAGGGGCTTATACAGGAAGTGTAAATACTGAAGGTTTCTTTAGTCAGGCAAACGGCGGGACACTATTTCTAGATGAAGTTAATTCTATGACTCTTGATATGCAGTCGAAATTATTAAGAGCATTACAGAGTAAAAAATACCGTAAAATTGGTAGTCAGAAAGAAAGTTCTTGTTATGTAAGAATTATCGCAGCGTCTAATGAAGATTTATACACATTATTAGAAGAGAAAAAGATCAGATCTGATTTTTATTATAGAATATCAACCATCGTACTAAACTTACCAAGCTTAAGTGAAAGAAGAGAAGATATTCAAGTACTTGTTCAGCATTTTATTAATGAGTTTAATAAGAAGAGTGATAAGAGTATACAGAGTATCAGCGAAAATGCATTAGAACTATTCAATCAATATACTTGGGTTGGAAATATTAGAGAACTTGAAAATGTTATGGAGTATGCTTTTGCTTTGGTATCAACGAATGATACCATTATTGAGTTAAAACATCTTCCGTCATATTTAGATTTAAAAAACAATACTTATCGTATAAAAAATGTAAAGGAAACCGTGAGTATGGAGCAGCAGACTGATACTCTTGATGTAGCAATGTCGGCGTATGAGAAAGAACTGATAGAAAAATATTTAGCTGATAATAATTGGAATATCTCTAAAACGGCTAAAATTTTAAATATTAAGAGACAAAGTTTACAGTATAGAATAAAAAAATACAATATTGCACTCAATACTGCAAACTGATATTGCAGCCGTTGAGTAAAAATAATCAGAATAATAGTTTTTACACCATCAAAAGGTGCCAAATCATTTTGCATACTGCAAAATCATTTGGCGTTTTTTATTTTTTTTGCAAGTAATATGTTATAAATAACACGAAAATGTGTGTTATAGTGCGAAAAATCTGAATAAACAATCAATTTATTGGCATGGGAATTGCAATACTAAAACGTGGGAGGATTATTATGATAATAAAATTAAAAGATCCTAGTCAACAGGAATGTGTGTGCCTAGGATCAACAATAGAAATGGAAGATGTTGTTTCAGTTGCTCGACACCATGCGGTAGTAGAGTTTTCTGATGAATTCATTAATAGAGTTAATCACTGTAGATCGTTAGTAGATGAGCTTTCTAAAGGAGAGTTGCCGATTTATGGCATCAATACAGGCTTGGGAGAGAACTGGAAGAGAAAAATTTCTTTGGAAGATAGAGAAATTGTACAAAAAAACAACTTAAGATCACATGCGTGTTCACTTGGTGAACCACATAATGAAGAACGAGTTAGAGCGATGATGTTTGTGATGATACAGCATTTAGGGGGTGGACATTCAGGAATTAGATTAGAAACCTTAGAAGTCTTAAAAGAGTTGCTCAATAAAAACGTCATTCCATATGTACCTAAGAATGGTTCGGTAGGTTATCTGTGTTTAGAAGCACACATTTCGTTAGTTCTCATTGGTGAGGGGAAAGCATACGTAAAAGGACAACTGTATGACGGTCATAAAGCTCTAAAGCTTGCTGGAATTGAAAAAACGAGAATTTCAAGTAAAGAGGGTCTTTCATTAACATCGGGAACAACATCTGTTACTGCGTTAACAGCTCTAGGCCTTTATGATGCTTTGGTATTGGCAAAATCTTCTGATATTGTAGGTGCAATGTCTTTAGAAGTCTTAAAAGGTACTGTGATGGCTATGGATGAACGGTTGATTAAGGTCAGACCTCATGAAGATCAGATGAATACGGCCTCGAATATTAGGACTATATTGGCGGATAGTGAAATTGTAAAACATTATGAATCTCATAGAGTGCAAGATGCTTTATCGTTAAGAAGTATGCCGCAATTACATGGTGCGGCTAAAAAGGTATTAAAAGACAGTTTGATTACTTTAAATATTGAATTAAATTCTTCAGTTGACAATCCGTTAGTCTTTGAAGAGGATGGAAAAGGGTTTGCATTAATGGGTTGTAATGCAGATGGTTCTTATGTTGGATTAGCAGCAGATATTTCAGCCATTGCACTTACAAATTTAATCAAAATGTCAGAGAGGCGTTTGGATCGTTTGGTGAATCCATTACTGAATGAATTACCAGCATTCTTAAATAGCAATCCAGGGTTAAATAATGGTTTGATGATACCTCAATATGCTGCGGCAGGTATTTTAGGACAGATGAAAATATTGTCGCACCCATCAACGATAGATAATTTTGTAACCTGCGCAAATCAAGAAGATTATGTAAGTATGGGGTATAACAGTGCTAAGAAATTTGTTGAGATAACAGAGCTTGCAAAATATGTTCTTGCAACAGAATTATTCAATGCTTGTCAAGGTCAAGATTTTTATAAAGAACTTAAACCTTCATCTTCAACATATGCAGTGAAGGCAAAGATAAGAGAACAAGTACCATTTATTATTGATGACTGTAATATGAGTCCCTACATTGAGAGTATTGCCGAGTTACTTGTGGGACAAAAAATTATTGAAGTCACAGAGGAGGTGGTCGGATCATTAAAACTATAGGGACTGTTTCTTTTAGGTATTATACGATAAAATAATAAACATTACGGGAGGAAATATGAAAAAATTAAGATTAGGTATGATCATTGTACCAATAGCAATTTTTATTTCGGTTATTATCGCAAGTTTTATCAATGCATCAGCATCAACAACTTTTATAACTAATATTTACTTATGGATGGCAACTAACTTTGGTTGGTTTGCACAATTGGCATGTTTTATTTTTTTAATATCTATTTTGATACTAGCATTATCACCTGTTGGTAAAATTAAATTTGGTGGAAAAAAAGCTAAACCAGAGTTAAGCCGTTGGTCATACTTTACAATAGCACTTTGTGCAGGTATTGGTACTGGGATCATGTTCTGGGGTCCGATTGAACCACTATATTTTTCACAAGCATTACCAGAAGGTGTTAATTTAATACCAGGTTCACCAGAAGCAATTCAGTTTGCAATGAATAAAGCGTTTATGCACTGGACATTTACACCGTATGCTCTTTATGTTCTTTGTGGATTTGCGATTGCATATGCAATTTACAATATGAAATTACCACAAGCAGTTAGTAGTGGTATGGCTTTATTGTTCGGAGAAAAGTTCTTAGAAAGTAAGTGGAGAACTGTTGTAGATGCCATAGCTTTAACTGCCATATGTAGTGGTTTAGCAGGTGGATTGGCCAATGGATTAATTCAATTAGGCGCTGGTTTGGAAATGATTTCTGGGATTAAGTCAGGCCCTATGGTATGGATATCATTTGCTGTTGCGATTACAACAATTTATACGATTTCATCTGCGTCAGGTCTACAAAAAGGTATTAGGTTTTTGTCGGACAAGAACGCTTGGATTTTCATGGGATTCTTGATTCTTGTATTATTTGCAGGACCTACTAAATTCTTACTAGAACTAACAGTTCAATCATTTGGTGGTTATGTAAATAACTTTGCAGATTCGGCAATATTCTTAGCACCGGGAACTTCAGATATGTGGGTTGAATGGTGGGATACTTTCTATTTAGCTGACTGGTTATCTTTCTCACCAGTAATTGGATTATTCTTAGCCAGAATCAGTTATGGTAGAACCGTTAGAGAATTTGTCTTAATCAATTTAATAGCACCAGCAATGTTTGGAGTGGTATGGTTTGGTGTATTTGGAGGATTTACTATAGATTTAATGACCTCAGGTACATTCAATATGTTTGAGTACATGAATACTGCAGGATTTGATGGTGTGATGTTAAAAGTAGCTGAATTTTTACCATTGGGTAAAGTGATTCAACCACTTATTATCATTACAGTTATGTTATCATATATCACCATGGCAGATTCAATGACTTCTTCGATTTCATTAATGTCATTGAAGAATAATACAAACATTAAAGAAGCGCCACTAGGCATAAAACTGTTCTGGGGTATTTTAATGGGAACATTATCAGTAATTTTTGTTACAGCAGGTGGTATCAATGGTATGAAAACATTGCTTGCAATATCAGGTTTCCCGGTATTGATAATTATGATTCTATTCTTTGCAGGTATTGTAAAACGTCTAGTTATTGATAAGAACTACAGTATGGATGAAGTTTATGAAGGCAAGGTAATCGGTTTAAAAGACAAGGATCTAGATAAAGTTATTACAACGGAAAGTACAATCAATGAGGCTTAATATGTTTTTAGATTTGTTTGGTATGCCTGAAGAGGCAAAATGCCTTGAGCGTTTGATTGTAACAGACTATGAAAAAGCAATTATTCTAATGATGAAAAATGGTGTTTTTGAAGTCGCTGATTTAGAAGAATTAGTGAAAGGAATTTTAGAAGATTATAAGATTCAGATGGATTCATTAGAGATAATCAATAAGATGTATCAAAGGGGTAATCTGAATAAAGTAGATGACAATGTTCATTATGAAATTTCATCGTTATATACACGACTGGCTTATTTTGCACAATATGAACAAGATACGTGGTCAAATGTCCCTGAGAGTATCAGAAAAGCAATCGATGAATGGTATGTCAATCAATATGCGAAAGGTGCAATACCACGATTAAAACAAGTTCAAAAAGGTGAGATAGATCTAATAGAAAATGCTTATTTTTTCACTTTAGAAGAAGCTTTAGACTTAATCGATACAATAGATAAACAAATATATGTTGTCCCGTGTAATTGTAGGTCAGTTCATCTTGGGTGCGATAAAATCAAAAATACATGTATGTTGTTTGAATATGGTATAAACTCAGAATTTGATAGAGGTTATGGTAAAGTAATCACAAAAGCTGAAGCAAAAGACTTGGTAAAACTTTCAGATAAAAATGGCTTGATGCATACCTCGGAAGAAGAACATGCTTTATGTAATTGTTGTGGTGATTGCTGTTATCCAATCCGTGCAGCGGAAAAAATTGGCGCTACTGGCATATGGCCAAAGAGACGACATGATATTGTTTATGATAAAGAGTCGTGTATCTCGTGTAAAAAGTGTATAAAAGTATGTAACTTCAATGCTTTTTCATACATAGATAATCAAATAGTATTTGATGAATCTAAGTGTTTGGGATGTACGCTTTGTGCTGGACATTGTCCAACCGATGCCATCCAATTAAAAGAACACTCAACTCCATAACTTACAGTGAAAAAGTTGGCTAAAGCAAGCGTGTTGCTTGGCCAACTTTTTCGATTTTGTCAGTTGATTGTCTATATGCTATTGAAACCAGAAGATGATCCTATTTATCTATTCATGATAAAAAAGGAACTAGAAGGGAAACCACTAAAAGTTGCCAAAATGGCAGGAGTGAATAAATTTCTGCGTATATACTATGCTCGTGCAATGGAGC
>JABXKX010000551.1 GCA_013619035.1 Peptostreptococcaceae bacterium | reverse complement strand
AACAGAAGGCGGATAACCTTTTTTGTTTACTTCAGACTTAATAAATTTCAAAATGTTTAATTGTTTAGTTGTAATATTTTTACTCACTTGCTAGCCTCCTGACATTTTTTATCTAATAACAGTATACAACACTTTAATACAAAAATCAAACATTCGTTCGTAAAAAACACTTTACAAAGAACGGCTGTTCGGTTATAATAAAAGTACGAACAAGTGTTCAAGGAGGTTATTATGACAAACATTCAGACAGTTAAAATAAAAAGACATAATAGAAGAAAAAAAACGAACAGAGTAACAATAGCTTTAACATTTATATTTATCATTTCATTTCTTTTTTTAATGATGACATTAGGTAACTTAAATTCATATGGAGATGGTGAAGTAGAATATATTAATGTGACTGTACAATCAGGAGATAGTTTATGGAAGATCGCAGATGAGGTGACTCCTGAACATAGAGACTTAAGAGAAACGATGTATAAAATTATTAAACATAACAATTTAGATAGTGAAATTGTATATCCTGGACAATTGCTTGAAGTACCAAGAGTATATTAAAAAGTTAAAGAAGAATGTACAAACAGATAATTTAAAAGTAGTCATACTCAGCCTCTTGAATATCAAGGGGCTTTATGTTTGTAAATAATTTTAAAAGATGTACACTATTTTATTATATATAAGTTGCCTGGTGCCAAAACTATCGAATTCTGATTCGTAATATATAAGGAGAGGTAGAACTAGGGTTTAAGTTCCTTTTTCCGTTGGTAAAGGAAGATCTAGAATTAACGGTTTGTAGAACTATGTTTGGGTATAATGAAGATGGTTCTACTTGTTATTCTGGGGTATGAATGAAGGAGAAATAGCAATTACCTAGTACCTAATATATAGGTACCCCTTAGGAACACATTTTATTAATTAATAGAGAGTGAACTCTATATAACTATCATAAGAGGAGGAAGAACATGAAAAAATATTCTGAACGAAGCACAAGATTGATACTTATTGTATGTGGTTTGATGACCGCAGGATTAGGGGCGATTTCAATTTCACCCGAGTTATTCCTAGAAAAGCTCTTTAAATTGGACTTTGTTCAAGATTATGATATTATCATAAGGCATTGGAGTGCGTCTGTATTTATTTTGGGTGTGTTCCTGATAATATCAGCGTTTAAAGAAAACTGGAGAATTCCGTTGGTTTTATTTGCGATACTTGAGAAGGTGTACCTTGTTGTCGTATGTATATTCGCCATGAAGTACACTTATGGAAAGTCGTTTGCAATAGTTATTCCTTTGGATACTGCAATGTGCCTTCTATTAGCGTATGTGCTACTAAATGAATTTGGCAAGAGTAAAAGAAAAAAAGTTTCGAATAATCATCCTATGAATTCATAGTAATTTTGCTTAAAACGCGTTAGTTATTTCGACTAACGCTTTTTCATGTTCATTTCGTTTTTGCTCTTATATAGCACTTAATTTATCTGCCACCCCCAAATAACGCATGTAGAGTGCGATGGAAGTATAAATAAGAGTTATCCCTTCAGATTAAAATTTGAAGGGGTAACTCTTATTTTGGGTAAGAATAATTAATATAGGAATACTTATAGAAGGGAAAACAAAAAGTATGAAAAGAGGCATAAGATGAAATGGTGCAATAATTGTGAGATAGAGTGTGAAGATACAATGGAAGCTTGTCCAAAATGTGGTGCATCCTTATCAGATGTCGATGTCTCTGCACATGACTTTGATGACATGGTGAGTGGAGATTTCGAGGTGTTGACACATATTTTCGACAATGTGGAAGCTGATGTATTTACAGCTTACCTAAATTCCAATGGAATAGAGACATATGTTCATTACGAAGGCAATGGTCCTTACAAGACTCTGCTTATAGAACCTGGTACAGATGGAACTTCAATTTTTGTGTCGAGTGATCAGTTAGAAGATGCCAAGGCCTTGATGGAACAATTTGTGTATACACATGAATCTTAGTATAAGTTGCTACAAGGTTGATGTATCAGCAGACAACGTCGCTGATGTTCTTCCGATATAAGAATTACTTTGTGTAATCACCCCTACAAATGAAGGACGCAGGGGAGAAAAGTAATAAAAATTAAGAGCAGCCTAGTCTGAAAAAAAGATTAGATTGCTCTTTCTATATATGCAGAATATTGGGGATTATGTACATTTTTGATCTAATAAAGTACTTTATGGATGTAGGTTTTAGTCTTATAATGTACATTTTTTTGTCTAATTATCATTTTCGGCAAAGGTTATAAAGAATGTACAAAATGATAATTGAATAGTAGTGATGCTCAACCTCTTGTATAGCAAAGGGTTTAACGTTATGTACATTTTATCTATCAAACTTCTTATAGTCAAACTAGAAGATTCTGATTTGTGTGGGAACACTAAATCGAATAAAAACTCGACACATATGGAGTGTTGCTCACTACTCGCTAAAGTAAAATCTGTATAATGACAGAAGGCATTTCGGTAATGAGATGCGTATTATATATTGAAACATCTATTATATGATATGGAACAAGTAGTTATTGACATTAATCCGAACAAATCTTGGTAGCTTAGTATGAAATGGGGTAAAATAGTAACAAACACTGTTCTTACAATAACTGAATCATTAAATACGGTTTTATCTAAACACTAAAATCTTCTGGTATATGATATAACTAAGGAAGGAACAATAAAAATGGAAAGAAAAGCTCGCATATTGAATGCAGGGGAATATTATCACATTTTGATGTACATAAATAATGGTGCCGATAATAGATTGTATACTGAATACATGATCCGAAAGGAGTTTATCTGATGATTGCAATTGAAGAGGTGGAAGCAATGCTTGAAGAAATAGCTAATGATTTTCCTAGAGAACTTTATGATAAACTAAATGGAGGAATTATATTATTACCTGAGGAAAAACAGAGTCCTGTGAGTCAAAGAAATGACCTTTATATATTGGGAGAATACCATGTTGACAGGATGATGGGCAGATATATAGTAATTTACTACGGATCTTTTGTGCGGTTATTTGGATTACTTAATCATGAAACATTGAAGGCTAAGCTTATACATACATTGAAGCATGAGTTTATACATCATCTAGAATCACTTGCAGGAGAACACGGTCTTGAAATCGAGGATAGTAGCTTTATTGAGAAGTACTTAAATCGTAAAGGTTAAGGAAGCCATATGAGCTGAAAATAATAAAAATTAAGAGCAGTCTAGTCCAAAAAGTGGATTAGATTACTCTTTTTTATTGTGTTATAATATACATTTGTGAGTGAAAATCGAATTTTTTCAATGTTACTTTTAGTGTTATGTACATTTTATCTATCAAGTTTAAGTAGTCAAACAAGAAGATTCTGATATGTAGGGGTGAGTGATTTTGAATGCTTCTGGGGTGTTGTCTTACGTAGTTTGCGAATTAATGAGTAATAGGATAATATATAAGGAGATTATTTATGGCAATGCAAAAGATATGCATTAAGACAGATAAGGGAGACTTAATGGAAAAAATCAATGTTTTAGGAATTGATATTTGCAATATGACGCTTGATGAAGTACTAGAATACAGTTTTGAATATTTTTTCTCATCAGATATGAGAAAAGGAAATATTATAGTAACTCCGAATCCTGAATTCTTAGTTACTGCCCATAAAGATTCAGAGTTTTCGGTTATTTTAAATAATGCTGATTTGTGCATTCCAGATGGTATAGGAGTTATTTATGGAGCACGTTTCTTAAATAAATCTCTGAAAGAGAAGATTGGTGGTTTAAATTTTACTATGGCAGTTGTCGAACGTTTAGCAAAGCAAGAGGGCAGTATATTTTTATTTGGTGCTGCAGAAGGAATAGCTGAAAAAGCTGCTGAAGAGTTTAAAAAACAGTTTCCTGGTATTAAAATTGCTGGATTTAGAAGTGGTTACTACCAAAAGGAAGATGAGCTGGCTATAGTCGAAGAGATTGCAAACTCAAATGCAGACTACTTAATTGTGTGTTTAGGTATTTCAAAACAAGAGAGGTTTATGCATTCGTATAAAGATCAACTAAATGTAAAAGCCATGATTGGGAATGGTGGTGCATTAGACACAGTAGCCGGTGTTGTAAAAAGAGCTCCTGAATTATGGCAAAGGGTAGGATTAGAGTGGCTTTTTAGAGCATTAGATGATAAAAAAAGATTTGTACGATTAAGAGCAATGATTCCAACCTATTTGGGTATGTTAATTAAACAGAAACGATCGACTAAAAGGACTGTTGAGCGACGAATTGCTACCGGTATAAACGACCAGTTATTTTATCGTGGTAATTCGTTGGAACAACACATTGGTGCCTGAACTACAGATTATAATCATTAGAACGACACTTTCTCATAGGTTTGTTTGATGCAATAATTTTTTGTTGTATGAAATAAGACTATGACAAAATTGCCATAGCCTCAGTAAATTTAGAATAATGATTGAGCATCGATAGCTAACATCATGGTTTCTGCATCGATTACTTCTTTTTTTAGTTGTGCACCAAGATCGAGTGCAAAAGTCATGACATTATCTATTAATCGTGGATTACCACGACTATAGCTGTGAGCTGCACTTATTGCGGCATCTTCAATGATTGTTTTACTAGAACCTGCAATGGATAGTTTATGAGAAATATATGCAGAGACTTCACTATCGTCTAGACCATTATAATTGTAATGTACAGTGATTCTTTGTCTTAAAGCTTCATGTACAGGTTTTTCTAAAGTGTGGTTCAAATGAGGTTCTCCTGCAATGATTAAAGTAAAACAGTTAAGTGAATCATAACCATGATTCATAAGCATTTTTAGATCTTTTAGAATGCCTGAATTTAGATATTGTGCCTCATCGATTGCAATAATTAGCGGTTTTCTTTTCTCTTTGTAGAGGTAATAAATACGTTCTTGAATACTTTTAAACATGGTAGTTTTACCACCTTTAATTTCTAAACCAAGTGAAGTACAAAGCTGCTTATAAAATTCAGAAACAGAAACCGTCGAAAGACAGATATACTGCATTTGATAGAGACTTTGATTAAGAGATTTAGCAAAACATCTAAGAGAGTAGGATTTACCCATACCAGGTCTGGCAGTAAAAACACCAAGTCCTCGTATGTCCTTTAGGTAATTCAAGCGATCAATCATAGCCTTATGATCCTTAGATTCAAAGGAATCCGACTCTTTTAAGAGTTGTTTATCAAAGGGATTATGAGATAGTCCATAGAAGGATTTAAACATGATTGTCACCAACCTTTCTTTTAGAATAATCTAAGTTATTATGTGGGTTATTACGTTTGGTTCTTGAATTAGCAAGTTTATCAGTTGCAATGATTGGATAATGTTTATCATCATACAGGATATAAGCCTCCTCCATAGAACCAGGTAAAAACCTGACTTGTACTTTCATACCAATAAACTGTTGTGGTGCATCATAATAGTTTTTGTTGATAGAAATACATGCATCATTGTTTACTTTTCTTTCAACCCTATTATGGAAAGATTCATCTAACCATTCATGAGATTTTGGTACTTTAATTTGTCCATTGGTACGGATGAAACGATTCATCGGTGTATCTTTAATCGCGCTATGTTCAGTTGTGTTATGCTTTCTAATATAATCGTTCAGAAGTTCATTAAAGGCTTCTAGAGAAGTGATTGTAGTTGTATCTAAGCCATTTAACCAACGGTCACGGAGTGTTCTGAAATTCCGTTCTACTTTACCTTTGCTAGCCCCGTCTCTAACTGGAGTGTGGAGCTTTACAGTACCGATAGAACCACAGATAAGAGCCAGTTGTTTATCAATGTAATTACTCCCATTATCAAGGTACAATTTATGAGGAATCCCATAAGTAGCAACAGCATTCTTAAGTACTTGTTGGAAGTTGTAAGCATTGTCATTGTAAAATATTTGACCACCAACGATAAATCTAGAATGGTCATCAAGAATCATAATTAGATAAGTACGACGCTTTTTACCATCTTCAGAGATATAAGGTAAGTAACAAGTGTCTGCTTGCCACATAGCGCCAAAATAAGGTTCTTCAAAGGCTTTACGATCTTTGATATTTAAGTTTCTAGCAGATTTCAAATCATGTTTTTTAATGAATCTTTGAAC
>JABXKX010000375.1 GCA_013619035.1 Peptostreptococcaceae bacterium | reverse complement strand
CTTTAAAGTGGAGAAAAAATATGAATGATGAACTAAAAAAATACGACATTATTGATACCTTTGATGAAAACCGGTATCAAACAGTACTTATGGGAATTGATAACAGTAATTATGAAGATATTGTTATTATAAATAAGCTTTATAAATCAGAACACATTAACAATGATTTTATGGAACACTATAAAAAATTAGCAGACAATATATTGTCTGTATATGAAGCAGATAAAGAAATCACAGTTATTAATCAATACGAACAAGCTTCCTTATTATCTGATTTTTTAACAGAATCCTCTCTTGATTTAGATGAAAGAATTCGTTTAGGTAAAAGCTTTTTATACCAATTGTCAGATTTTTCTTCTTTTGATCTTGGTATGCAGATGGTATTTATCCAGAGTGATCAATTAACCATTAAAAATGGCGTATTGAAATTTAGTAATTACATTTTCCTAAAAGAGTTTCAAACAGAGACATCACAAATCGACTTATTTAGAGAGATTGGTAAAACTCTGGAGTTGATACTACAACTTCATAGAGAAAAACTTACGAGTGAACTATCAACTTTACAGCAATTTATTTATCAATTACTCAATTCTAATGATATGAATTATTCATACAACGAACTTTACAATAGATTTAAAGTAGTTGCAGCAACTATAAGAGAAGATGAAATTTTATATTCTCCTACAATTGATGCGCCACAAAACACAGATGCGATTATCGAAGCTTTTAAACAAGTCCGTATTCCAAAAGAAATCATTGCATCTACCATAGAAGAGATTGAACCAAATTCAGAAGAAGAATTAATCAATGAAGAAGAATCCAATGAAATCCTTCAATTATTACATGAACTAGAAGAAGATATCACACTGGTTGAAGATGATGTTAAGATTATAGAAGAAAATGTAGAGACTGTCGAAACCATTTCTTATGACTTTGAAGAGATTGAAGAAACAGATGATGAGATTCTCATTGAATCATTAGAAGAGGATATAGAAGATGTATCAGTCCCTTCCGAAGAAATTTTAGACAATGCTTTTGACCAATTGTCAAAATTTAGTGATGAAGATTTAGAGGATCTATTAAATACAACTGATTTTGAAGTAAAAGATATTTCTCAAGAAGAAACAATCGAAACAGAAATCATTGCACCAAACTTAGATGAGTTGATTCAAGCCTCTTTAGAAGATGTATTAACCACTTCTGAAGACATTTCAGATAACGAATTTGATCACTCATCAAAATTTAGCGTTGAAGATTTAGATGACCTTATAAAAACAAATGATTTTGAGATGAAGGAGGATTCGTTAAAAGAAACCATTAACTCAGAAATAGAGCCAGAAGATTTAGAGGAAGTGATTCAAACATCTTTAGAATCTTCTTATGACGAAGATGAGATTAAACTCGACGAACCACACTTTGACGACATTGAAATTACAGAAGCGATTCATGACGATGTATCCATTGAGAATCAGACTAAGTTTCATGATGAGAAACACCATTCTATTCATTTGAATAATGACTCAGATGATCCGATACAAGAGATTTTAGATAGAAATGACAAGCAATATAGCGATTTATATGTTACGGATACGAAGAGTAAAAAGAAGTTTTTACCTACTTTTCTTTTCTTCTTCATTATTTTAATCATTATCACATCGTTATTAATCTTTTATTCTAGTACATATATGTAGGTGAAAAATGAAAATTAAAACAATTATAGTCGATGATAATAAACAGATTTTGGATTCCCTTATTAAACACTTGGAACAATTTGATTATATTGATTTGGTCTATTCAACACTGGATAGTGAAGATTTCCTAGAGACTGTTTTAGAAGAAACACCTGATTTGGTAATCATGGATATCGATATGCCTAGATTAAGTGGGATTGAATTAGGTAAAATATTAAGAGAGAAGTTACCTTATTTAGAAATCGTTTATGTAACCTCTCATGGTGAATATATGAGAGAAGCATTCCAAGTTTATGCCAGCGACTTTTTGGAGAAGCCTTATGATATCAGTAGATTAAAAACAACTCTTGAAAGAATTGCAAAGAAGCTAAACGTTACTGAAGAAATCATCGAAGTCAAATCGCAGAAAAATATAAGACATCTCAGAATTTCTGAAATCATCTGTCTTGAAGCGTTTAAAAGAAAATCTATCATTTATACTGAAAAAGAAGAAATTGAAGCAGATTATGCTTTTAATGATCTGCTGGAATTGCTTGATTCTAAGTATATTTATAAAAGTGCAAGATCATTTGCAGTCAATATATTAAGAGTTGAAAGCATACAACCCTTTTCAAGAACTTCATTAGAAATTATTATGAGAGGTACTGAAATGAAACCACTTCTCTCAAAAAATAATTATGATGAGTTCAGAGGGCTAATTAAGGAAATAAATTAGAGGATCGCAATTGCGATCCTCTTTGTTTTATTTGGCCATAAATGCTTCAATGTCTTCTACGGATTTAATAATATCCTTAGATAAGTTTACATAACCATCTTCAGTAATTAAAATATCATCTTCTATTCTGATACCTATATTTTCTTCTGCTACATATAATCCTGGTTCAACAGTAAAGATCATTCCAGGTTCTAATTTAGCATCTCTAAAACCAACATCATGAACATCAAGTCCCATAAAATGACTGACACCATGGTAGTAATATTTAGACAGTTCTTTTGCTTCTTTAATCAACCCTATTTTAATCAGTTCTTTGCTTAATATTTCAGAGCATTTCTTATTTAATTCAGAAAAAGCAATACCTGGCTTCATCATTTTGATAACTTCTTCATTAGCCTTTAAAACAATGTTATATAACGTTTTCTGTCTATCTGAATACTTACCATTGATTGGATAAGTTCTTGTAATATCCGAAGCATATTGATTGTATTGTGCCCCTAAATCCAATAAGATTAAGTCGCCATCATTCATAATTTGATCGTTTTCTACATAATGTAGAATAACAGCATTTTCACCTGAAGCTGCGATCGTAGTGAATGCATTTGTATCAGCGCCATTTTTTCTAATAGCATATCTAAACTCAGCTTCAACCACATATTCATGATCGCCTGGTTTTAAATTTTTCATAATACTATCTAAACCTAGTTGTGTCAAACCAAGTGCTTTTTTAATTTCTTCTACTTCAAAATCAGATTTAATCATTCTTAACTCACTCATAAATTTATGAACATTTTTAATCTCTAATTCTGGGAAGTTTTTCTTAGTATCTTGAGCAAATAACATCGCTGGTGTCATCTCACCATTATATTTCATTCTTGGTAAATCTAAATACAGCTTATCAAATTTAGTCGAGTAAATAGAACGTGTTAACCAATTTTCAAAATCAGGTAAATATTTAATATCGTCTATTCCAGACACGTCTTTAGTTTGTTCAATAGTAAGTTTTCTACCAATCCACTTTTCAATATCATAATCAGGTTTTTCAATAAACAAAACTGATTCTGTTTTTCCTTCAAGTTTAGTTAAAACAAGAATAAATGTTTCTCTAGTAGTCCCTGTTAAATAATAAAAATTCTTGTCTGGTCTAAAGTCATAATGACTGTCAGCAGTACTTTGTGGTGCCGAACCTGAGAAGAATATTGCCATCTCTCCAACAGATAATTTCTTCAGTAAATTCTCACGATTTTGCACAAAAAATTCTTTCATATAAGTTACCCCCTTTTTTACACTTATCGCTATCAGCATATCATAATTCAAATAAAAATAATAGCACTTTATTTAGCTATCCAAAATAATAAATACCCAATCTATGCTATAATAAAGGGGTATGAAAGGACTGGTTATGAGTGAAATAAATATAGGTAAAAAAATAGCTGATTTACGGAAATCTAAAAAGCTTACAATCAAGGATTTAGCTGAAAAGGCAAAGGTTACAGCTTCCATGTTAAGTCAACTTGAAAGAGGATTGGCTAACCCATCAATAAATACACTTAAGACAATTGCACTTGCACTCGATGTGCCTTTATTTACTATTTTCATCGAAGATGAAATCAAAGAGAACCTTGTGGTTAAACCTAGTGATAGAAAACAAATGATCATTCCTTCTGAAGGTGATGAATTAATTACATATGAATTACTCTCTCCAGATTTAAAAGGTGATGTCGAGTTAGCAATCATGACCCTTTCACCTAAAAGTCATACTTCGAAAGATAATTTTAAACACACAGGTGAAGAAGTTGCTTATGTTTCAAAAGGGAAAGTTCATATTTTTTTAAACGATTCTGAACTAACACTTGAAGAAGGTGATAGCATAAAAATACCACCGAATATGATGCATCGATGGTATAATCCATATCCAGTTGAGTCAGTGGTTATCTTTGCTGTCTCACCACCATCATTCTAATTAATGAATACTACTTAATTGATCAGTCATGTGGCTGATCTTTTCTAAATTTTGATTGTACAAACTGTAGACTCTCAGTTGCGTAACTTCCCTAATATTATTAAATATTTCAATATTATCAGTCAAAACCTTTAATAGTTCAGGGTTAATACAATCTTTAAATTCTTCTGTAATCAACTTAAATGTTTCCTCATTTGATAGGCCTTCTCGATAAGGTCTGTTTTCACTGAGTGCTGTAAAAACATCTGATAAAGCAAGTATATCTATCTCAATTGTAAATTCATCATTATCAATATGAAAAGGATAACCAAGTCCATCTCGTTTTTCGTGATGCATTGAAGCCCATTTACAAATATCATCTAATCCAGCCAATCTTTTTAAGATTTGATTTGTATAATAGGCATGAGACTTCATAACCTGAAATTCATCATCGGTTAACTTTGATTTCTTTTCTACAATTTCATTCGGTATTGCAATCTTACCCAAATCATGTAACAGACCCGCAATTTTCAATTTTTCACAGACAACATCGTTCATTCCAGATAAACGACAAAGCTCATACGCAACTGCTCCAACGGCTTTTGAATGACTTGCTGTATAAGTACTTCTTGAATCAACTATATTTGAGAACAATTGAGAGATATGTTCAATAACCTCTAAGTCTATTAGGATATCTTCTTTTTCCTCGAAAACTTCATGTAGAAGTTGATTGAATGAGATAGTTTCTAAGTCCAACCAAAACCGCTCTACTTTTGAAAGTTTCATAAAAACAGAAACACATTCAGGGGAAAAAATTTCACCTTCTCGCTCCAATATTTGTTTTGTTATGTTCCCTATTTGCATAAAGTAATTTTGAGTTGTATCGTACAAAATTTCTATTCTATCTGCTAAATGGATAATAAAACTTTCAATCGGGACCTCTCGACTCATAAAAATTCTGCCTCTACCATAATCCCAGTATCTATGATGATGTAATACAATATCAGATATTTCTTCAAAATAATTAAATTCTTTTAAAAGTATAGCACCTCTAATCGCATGAGGATGTGGATTTTCAACATCCAATTGTATTAAGTCTTCTCGTTCTTTTACATATAAAGCTCCAATATCATGAAAAGCTGAAGCCAATACTATTCTTCGAAGAGTTTCATTATCGAGTGCCATCATTTTTCCTAATTCATAGGCTATAATTGCAACACGTCTATGATGGTTTTTTAACAAATAATTCACTAAATCAATCGACTCAACTAATGCAAAAACAATTTCTTTTAATGACATTTTTTCCATAAGAACCTCCTATATAAGAGATACCCCATAAGATAAAAAATTAACCAAAAGAAAAAGACGCTGTATTAACAACGTCACTCATTTTTATCCTAATAATTCATCAATTACATTTACAAGTTTATCAATCTCAGGTTTACTCATTTGTCCATCAGCACCAACCGAATCACCTTTGTGTTTTAGATCTTCAGTAATTAAAGAAGAGAAAATAACAACTGGTAAATCTTTTAAAACTGAATGTTCTTTTATTCTTCTAGTCAGAGTATGTCCATCTAACTGCGGCATCTCTATATCAGTAATCAGTAAGTCTACATGATCTTTGAAATCTGCACCATGATCATTATAAAGTTGCATGATATGATTATATGCTTCTAAACCATCATTAAAGAATACTAGTTTTCCAAATCCTGCTTTAGACAATGTTTTTTGTAAAACTTCACGAATCATAGGTGAGTCGTCAGCACAAATCACTTTATATTTAGTTCGATCTCTAT
>JABXKX010000174.1 GCA_013619035.1 Peptostreptococcaceae bacterium | reverse complement strand
GATGTGTATAAGAGACAGGTATTATGATTGTTTACATTATGGATTGATTTTAGATTAACTCGGTTTTTACCGAGTTTTTTTATTTATTAAAATCAAAAAGGGACCCAAATACAAATGTTAAGATGTATAATATACGTAAAGGAAAGAACGCGAAGGAAAGGTGGTTAAAATGAAGAAAAAATTTGCACTATTAGTAACCTGCTTATTGATTGTTCTATCGATGAATATCATATTTGCAGAGGATCCAGCAGTTGTTGAAGAACCAGCCATTCAAGATGTCGAAGTATCAAAGGGACATTTAGATTTTGATGCTGATGAGTTGCTATACAGCTTTAATGTGGATTATGATACAGAAGTATTAACATTCACACCAATATTTGCACAAAGTGAAGCACCTGCAAATATTACTGTAGTAATTGATGGAGATACTGTACTTGATCCAGTAGCTGATGGTGACGATTGGATTTATGACACGGTTGATGTTGCATTAGCAATAGGTGAAAATGAAATTGAGATGTCAGTGACAGAAGATCCCGATACTGGTACGGCTGATGATGAAACAGTAACACTTTATACATTTACAGTAACAAGAAAAAATGTTTTAGAAGAATTATATGTATATGTAGATGGTGATCTGGTTGATTTGGTACCAGAATTTGATTCTAATACAATGGTATATGATAAATTAATTTTAATGCCAGAAGAAATTGAATTAGATTTGGAATTGGCTGACTTGTTGGAAAGTGAAATTTATAGAGTTGTTATTGTAGATAGTCTTGGTGACACAGTTTTTGAAGGCGAAGACTTAGATACAATCAACGAAATGGATGATCCATTATTTGATGTAGATTATCTATTAGATGAAATCGTATATGGTGATAATATTGTATCTATCGTTATAGAAACAAACGAAGGTACTGTTGCAACACCAGATTGGCAAGAGTATGAAACTTATACACTTACTTTTGAAGTAGCATCTTTAGAATCAATTACACTTGAATCTGTAGATGAACTTGTAGGTTCAGATGTTTTAGAAGATGTAACTATCGTACCTGATTTTGCTGGAGATGTTTTAGCTTATACAGCTTTCGTAGGTTATGAAGTAGATTCTCTTAACATATCTGCACTACTAATTGTAGATGCTGATAATACTACTGATGAAGATTCTGTTGTAGCCATTAGTGTTGTGCATGCAGATTCTACTACCTATTTTACAGCATATGAATCTGGAGATATTGTGAACTATGATTTTGATGATAATCTTACTGTTGATGTTATTGTAACGGTAACAAATGGTGATTCTGAGATTGTTTACACTGTAACAGTGACTAAAGAAGGTAGATTAGAAACATTAGAATTTTCATATGATGATGGTGATGTAGTAGTACTTGATATGACACCAGAATTTGATACAACAGATCAAGAGTATGTTGTTGAAGTACCATATGACGTAGATGAAGTTGCATTTGAAGCTTCTTTACCTACTGAACTATCAGATCTTGATATTTATGTGGATGGTGATTTATATGAGCCGCTTGACACTCTTATCGATGTTGGTTATGGTGAGCAAGTTGTAGAAGTTGAGATTAAAGATGGTGATGATGTTGTTGAAGCTTATGAGGTTACACTTAGAAGACCAATGCCATTATTGACACTAGATGTAGAACCTATTGGTGATTACGGATTTGATCCAAGTGATTTTAACTACAATATGAAAGTTGAAAACGAAGTTGATGAAGTTGTATTAACACCTACAGCTGCAAATCACGTAGACATTTATATTGATGGTGACTTATTAGAAGAAGATGATCTAATCGTTGAATTAGATGAAGGAAAAAATACAATCGTTGTAATGACTGAGTATGATGGTGTTACATTGGAGTATGTACTTAGAATCACTAGAGATGGTGATGAAGTAACACCTCCAAAAGATACGAATAGATATAGATACACTCATACAGAGATGGGTCTTGATTGGGATGACGATGACTTAGATTTCGGTCCGAATTCATATAGAAATATCGTACAAGCCTTTAAATGGGGCAACAATCAAAACAACGAGATTTTTGTACCAATTGATGATAATGACGGTACATTAACTATTCCATATCATATTTATAAATTTATGGTACAAAGAAAAGTAACACTTGTACTTGAATATGATGGTGACGAGTATAGAGTTGAATTAGCGGAATTAAAACTTAGCCGTTATATCAAAGGTCCTCATTCTATAGGATTTGTTGTTTTAGAATTTGATATCGATCATGGCGTGATTAAAATTAAAGATGAGTTTGAAGGATATGAGCATTCTAAGAATTTCTTTGATAAACACGATGACGAAGAAGAAGAAGAAGACGATGACGACGATGACGACGATGACGATGATGATGACAATGATTCAAATAAAAATGGTAAATTTCCTCCAGGTAGAAATAAGTAGTTTTAAGACCACGTAAGTGGTCTTTTTTCTTGGATTTATAACATCTAAATCATGAATTCGACGATTAAACTCAAAATAAAAACAGGTAGCATAAGCTACCTGAAAATCTATTCTTCTTGCCAAATGCTCTCAAGGGTTCTAAGATTGGGTTCGAATAAGAAGTCTAACTTCTCCATCTTATGTGTCGAAGGATGTTGGAACTTAACGACATAGTGCCCTCTGTGTTTAGAAGTGGTTTTATAGGTGTAGTGATCGTTTAGTAATTTGGTGAGAACCTCCTTATTACGACTTAACTCATGTTCCATTTCCTTTTTCTCATCCATGAATCTTTCTTTTGAAGATTCCCTAAGTGTAGATTTTCCTTTGTCATGCATATGGCATGTATCATGTTTTCTGTTACTCATTTAACCGCCTCCTTCTATTTTTTTTTTACCCGTCACGGTAAAGCATAAACAGTAGAGGAGATTATACTTCTTTTAGGTAGTCCTCAATAGACATTTTGTTAAGTGTCATGTTGATAAAAGTTTCTATTTCGACTAAACGATTCTCATCTTTTTTAGTATAGATGATAAAAGATTTACCATCTTGTCCAGCACGTCCAGTACGACCAATTCTATGAACGTAGTTTTCTATGTCATCTGGTAGATTGTAATTAAAAACATGTGACACACCTTGTACATCCAATCCTCTAGCAGCAACATCGGTTGCTATCAGATATTGTATTTTATTTTCTTTAAAAGCAGTCATATTGAATTCTCTTTTAGCTTGAGACAATTCGCCATGAAGACTCTCCACATTATATCCTTTTTCGTTCATCTCATCACATAGACTTTGAGTACCTCTTCTAGATCTACAGAATACAATAGCCTTCACAGGTTTTTCTTTTTTTAGTAATGTCTCAAAATCATCCATTTTTTTACGATTCGATGTTTCTATGACCAGTTGTGTAATATTTTCAAGTGTAATTTGTTTTTTAGGTGCTTTTACATGAACTGGATTATTTAAATAGTGGTTTGTAAAACTACCAACACGATGACTCAAAGTGGCAGAAAAACAAAGCGTTTGTCTTTCTTTTGGAAGTTGTTTGATGATTTCTTTTAGTTCTTTTTTAAATCCGATATGAAAGAGTTGATCGGCTTCATCAACTACAAACATTTTAAGTTGATCACAAACGATAGAACCACGTCTCAAGTGATCTAAGATTCTACCTGGTGTTCCAATAACCAATTGAATATCACCTTTTAATTTATGTAGCTGGGCATTAACATCTTGTCCACCATAAGCAGCCAATATATTAAGAGGCAGTATCTCAGCTAGTTTTCTAGCTTCTTCAGTAATCTGAATTGCTAACTCGCGTGTTGGGGTGATGACCATTGCTTGGATATTGGGGTTGTCAAATTCTAAAGTCTGAAACATCGGTAGTAAAAAAGCAAGCGTTTTTCCAGTACCGGTTTGTGCTTCAGCTAATAAATCATGACCTTTAAGTATTTCTGGAATACTCAAAGTTTGAATGGGTGTAGGGGAGATGATATTTTGTAAATCAAGTGCGTATACCAAATCGCCTTTTAATCCTATTTTATAAAATGACATAAAATTCTCCTTTAATTAATGCTTTATAACTATAGAGTATTTTTGGATAAAAAGCAAATAACGCGGGGAGGCGTTATTTAGGTAGTTTTATTATAAAGCTCGTTTCTTTATGAATTGTACTGTTACAACTTATTTTGCCATGATGATGAGAAATGATAGAATAGGCTATTGCAAGACCTAATCCATAACCTGATTTTTGAGATCTTGAGGCATCAACTTTGTAAAATCGATTAAATATTTGATCTATGTTATCTTCTGGAATACCAGGACCATCATTTGTAACCGTTAAGTTAACCTGTGATGACATAGATAGATTAACTGTTATATGGCCATTCTCATCTGAATATTTCATAGCATTGTCCATCAAAATCATAAGCACTTGTGAAAGTTGTTCAAAATCACCTTGAATGATTATGTCGGCTTCTACTTTATATTCTAACGTTCTGTTCTTTTCAAATGCGACTGCTTCCATACCCAATAAAATATGTTCACAAAGTTCGCTTAAATTAACATCAGTTGTTGATGTTATAAGATTGTGATCATCAAACTGCGACAGATAGAGTAGATTTTCAGTGAGTTTACTCATTCTACCGACTTCAGACTTAATGTATTGAAGCCATTTTTCAGAATCCGAAGAGTCATTTAATAGCACATCTACATTGGTACTGATGATAGCGAGTGGTGTCTTTAACTCATGAGAGGCATCTGAAATGAATTGGTTTTGTTTCTCAAATGCCTTTTTGATAGGTTTGATGGATTCATTGGTCATATAGTTACTAAAAACATAAGTTATGACAAGCATAATTAAAAAGACACTTAGAAAAGTGTAGGCTAATCGATTAACAGCATTTATTTGAGTGGTCACATCCATAAAGAAAATTTGATAGAATTTTTTTCTTGGAATCACTCTATAAGCCCATTTTGCGTCTTCTAATTCAATGTATTTGTTGTTGTCTCCTGATTGTACCAATGCTAATGCTTCTTCATAAAAAGCATCTTCCGCTTCAAAGTAAGAATAAGCAGAAATTATTTCACTATCAGTGTTTAAGTTAATTACAAAAATGACTTTTCTTTCAGGCAATATATTCTCTCTTAATGGTAGTTGAATTTGTGATAGTTCTGGTGGTTTTGGAGGTTTGTTATCAACGGGTTTAACGCTTTCTAGATGATTAAAAGCATTATTGATTTCCATATTCGTTCTATTATACGTTAAAAAATAAATACTGCCGAAAGCAATAATCATCAAAAGTGTAATGCTGATTATATTGATGGAGAGGAGTCGTTTTTTCAGTTGTTTAAACATGTGTACCCTCCAATGAATAACCTAATCCACGTGTTGTTTTAATAGATGTTTTACAGTTTAAGTATTTGAGTTTCTTTCTTAAAAAAGATATATATACTTCGACATTATTATCTTCAGCATCTGTATTGAATCCCCAAAGCTTTTCAATCAACAGTTCCTTTGGTGTAATCATGTTTTTCCTAGTGATTAAACACTGCAGTAGTTCTGATTCTTTAAGTGTAAGAGAGATAATTTTGTTTTTGCAGGATAAAGTTAATGAGTTGTAATCGAGTGTAATATCATGAAATCCCATTTCACTTGTTGTAGCGAAATTGCTTTTTCTTCTTAAAAGTGCTCTGATTCTAGCGTTTAATTCTTCTTGAGCAAATGGTTTTGATAAATAGTCATCAGCACCAAGATCTAAACCTTTAACCCGATCACCTATTTGATTTCTTGCGGTTAAAAGAAGGACAGGTGTTTGAATACCTTCTTTTCTTATGATTTTAAGTATTTCGAGTCCATTAATATTCGGTAACATGATATCTAAAAGAATGAGGTCATAGATATCGGTTAGTGCGTTGTCTAGACCTTCTTGTCCATCAAAAAAAACATCTACGACATAATTTTCTTTCTTTAATAATTCTTTTACAGCTTCAGCCAAGTGTTTTTCATCTTCTATAATTAATAGTCTCATAAGTACTCCTTGTAGATAGGATAATGTAGAAACCTTTAATGAACCTTAAATGTTTCTATATTTAGTATAACTTATTTTTCTTAAATCTTTTAAGGTTCGTTTAAGTTTTGGCAGTTATCATAGAGTTAACATCAAATAAATTAATTCGCCTTTTAAGTCTAAGTGATTATTAAAGAGGTAACGGCATGTTATGGCC
>JABXKX010000098.1 GCA_013619035.1 Peptostreptococcaceae bacterium | reverse complement strand
TATTAAATTCGAGTATATTGATATTACTCAAGCACCACCAAATAAAACGGAACTTGAATCATTATTCAAACAAAATGACTATCCCATTAAAAAGTTTTTTAACACCTCAGGTGTTAAATACAGAGAGTTAGGGGTAAAAGATTTGTTACCAAACTTATCGGAGCCAGAAATTTTTGAACTTTTATCATCTGATGGTAAATTGATTAAAAGACCATTTCTAGTAAAAGACCATATGGTACTTATCGGTTTTAAAGAAGAGCTCTGGAATAAATTAAAGGCATAAGCCTTTTTTTATTAAGAAATTATAATATCTGTTGTTCTATCTCTACTTTATGGGTATAGTTAACTAAGGAGGTGACCTGATGGGTGTACAAGAAGTATCCATACCAATAGCATTTATAGCAGGCGTTTTATCATTTTTCTCGCCCTGTATCTTACCATTAATTCCGGTGTATATTATGTATCTCACTGGTACAACTGCAGAAGCAGAAGTGAATGAAAGACGTTTATTCGCAGTCACAAGAACATTAGGATTTATATTAGGCTTCACTGTCATCTTTATGATTATGGGTTTGTCAGCAAGTTTCTTGGGACAGGCTTTTGCACAAAACCGTATGTTACTCTTACGTATCAGCGGTATCGTGATGATCATATTCGGGCTCAATATGATTGGGTTATTCAAACTCAGTTTTATCAAATTGCCAACGGTCATAAAATCACCTAAAACGGTGACCAGTTTCTTTAGTGCCTTTGTGATGGGGCTTGCATTTGCAGCAGGTTGGACGCCATGTTTTGGTCCAGTACTCGCTTCAATAGTGCTTTATGCTGGAGCAACTTCAACCGTAGGACAAGGCGTTTTTTTACTCTTAACCTATTCTCTGGGTATGGCAATTCCATTCTTGCTAACAGCTTTATTTATCAATACATTTAATAAACTCTTAGAAAAGACAGAGAAATTTATAAAATATGTTCCAAAAATAAGTGGTGCTATATTAATACTATTCGGTCTACTTATTTTAACCAATAAATTAGTTCAATTAACCACTTTATTTTAAAGGAGGCAATTATGAAAAAAGTTTTAATCCTTATTGGGATTTTAGCATTGACTTTATCATTGATTGCTTGCGGTAATGCAGATGTGAATAAAGCAGATGAAATCAATAATACATCAGAAAATGTTGCGACAAATGAAACTGAAGCGACAAATGAAGTTGTTGAAAATGATTCTGAAGCTGTAGAAACATCTACAAGTGACGAAGAAGAACTTGCAGTGGGTAAACGGATCCCTGATTATGAGTTGACAACTCTAGAAGGTGAAACGGTTTCGTTGCATGACTATGATGGTAAAATCATCTTGTTAAACTTCTGGGCTACTTGGTGACCGTATTGTAATCAAGAAATGCCTGATTTAGTCAACATCAATCAAGAAGAGGATGTCGTTGTTTTAGCAGTTAATGTAAGAGAAGATAAAAAAACAGTGACGGATTATATGGATGAACATCAATATGATTTCGAAGTGATTCTAGACGAAGACGGATCATTTGCAAGCGAATTCTATGTGGCATCTTTCCCTACCTCATTTTTCATTGATGAAGAAGGCATTCTACTCGGTAGTGTACCGGGTATGGTAACAGCAGAAATGCTCGATGAAATTATTCTTAAAATTAGAAACGATGATTTGAAATAATCAAAAAAGACGACATCCTGAATTTATATTCAGGATGTCGTTTTGACGTATCTTATTAAAAGGGTCTTGTTGTATTATTTCTATAAAAATAGAATTGAAGGATAATACAAATACACGAAAAGGGTCGTGCGACAAGATTATTAGTTTCCGAAGGAAAAAAAACACACCTGAAGTGGTGTGTTGATCACATTTTAAAAGGTGTATAGGCACCAAATTAGTCAATGAACAATTCACAACTTCCCTCCGAAGTTTGATTAGAGCATACACTAGGCAGGTTTCCTGACTTATGGCAACTTACTTTCTCACCTTCCCATCAAAGACAGTGGTTATCGAGATTTCATTCCATTTACAGTAGCGGGGGCTGCAGAGGACTTACACCTCTTTCCCTTTTAACTCATCACATTTGAGCACCTAAAGTATATATTTAATTCTATATTTATCATACTAAATAACTAATCAAAAATCTAGTCATTTCTATAATAATTATTATTTAATTCATCTAACAAATTTTCATAACTTTCATGCATCAAATCATTGAGTATATAAGTCTCTGTTGTAATACCATCTGACTTTGTGATTTTTTCTATATCAGATACAATATGCATCATGACTTCAGCTCCAATATTTGCAAGCATACCTTTCATTTGATGTGTTACCTTTTGTAGTTCATTCACGCTATTGTTCCTAACATGTTCATTTACATCCTTCATATGTTTAGGCATATTATATTGTATCATGTCTATAATTTCATTTACGCCTTCAACATCTCCGAAAAAAATATCTAAGAGTCTTGAATAATCAAAAACATTATGAGATATATATTTTTCAGCTATGTCATATTTACTTAAAACTTTTGAATCATCTCCCCACTTATCAATCATGTTAATTAAATCATCGTGAGATAGTGGTTTTACTAGATAATCATTCATACCGCAGTCAATACACCTATCCAAATCCTTTTTTTGAGCACTGGCTGTCATAGCAATTATCGGAGTTTGAATAACTTCATCTCTTCTAATTCTTATAGTCGCCTCATAACCATCCATCTCAGGCATTTGACAATCCATAAAGATGAGATCATACTCCTTTTGTCTTAATATTTCAATAGCTTCTATACCGTTAGCCACTGCATCAGCATGAATGTCTTGTTTCTTTAACATAGCAACTGCTACATTCTGATTGATAGTATTGTCATCAACTACAAGTACATGTATTCTATTATGATTAATAATACTTTGTTTAATATCTTTTGATTTGGTTCCTTTGAAGTTAGAATCAGTTATTTCCTGATACAAGTCTTTCGCCGCTACAGGTTTTGAAATATAGGCATCATATTTATCTTTATAACCATGTTTCATAGTGCTTATTTCATCAATGTTAGATATCAAAATAAGCTTGATTTCATATCCTTGTAATTCCTTTCTAATGGAATCTACTAATGTTTCACCATGAAAATCATCTGACTGACTGTCTACAATAATAACGAGTTCTTTTTCTGACTTGTTTCTAACTTCGTACATTTTCAATAACATGTCTGAAACACTTTCTACAAGAAAATAATTAACACCCCATTCTTCAAAAGTCATTTCAAAGAAATTTTTCATAGCCTTATTGGTTTCCAATATACCAATCACTTTTTCTTCTAGATGTAACCACTTTTTCTGTTCCTGATCTTCAATGTTAATCAGTTTAATCTCAAACCAGAAAGTTGACCCCTTCTCTTCAATCGATGTCACACCTATATTGCCACCCATTAATTCAGTGAGTTGTTTAGAAATAGCTAAACCTAAACCTGTACCTCCATAATTTCTCGTTGTTGATGATTCAACTTGAGAGAAACTATCAAAAATACCCTTCTGTTTTTTATTCGGTATACCAATTCCAGTATCAATTACCTCAAACTTAATAATGCTATCATAATGGGCTTTAAACTTTAAAGAAGTTTTTATTATAATATCACCACCAGGTGTAAATTTTATGGCATTGTTAATCAGATTATTAAGTATCTGTGTTATACGACTCGGATCGCCTCTGTAAATCCTATCAATTCCAATCGCTGGCATATTGATAATATTCAGTGATTTTTTCTGTGCTTGATATGCAAAACTCAACATGATATCATTCAGGAGATTGTCTAAATCAAATTCAATATCTTCAAGATCAAGTTTTCCTGCTTCAATTTTTGAAAAGTCCAATATATCATTTACCAATCCCAAGAGTGTTTTGGCACTGGTATCGACAACCTCTGCATATTGCTCTTGTTCTTGATCTAACGTGGTTTCTAAGAGCAGACTATTCATTCCGATTATGCCATTCATCGGCGTCCTAATCTCATGAGACATATTAGCCAAAAATTCTGATTTAGCTATACTGGCCTGTTCTGCCTCTTTTACAAGTTTCTGAGCTCTTTCCATTTCTTTTTCAAGCGATTTATTAAGAGCATTTGTTTCAACTCTTGAAGCTTCTACATCTTCCATAATGCTCAATAGAATGCCTTGACTTTCTTTTAATTCTTTTGCATGTGCCATGTCTAATTCTTTCTGAACCATGATGGCTTTTTCAACTTCTTTTCTAGATGAAATATCTCTAATAACAGCTTGAGTGTATCTAAGGTCATCTAAATACAATGTATTCAAAATAACTTCACAAATAAAGGTATGACCCTTTCTTAAGTATTCCCATTCATATTTTGTTTTACCTTTTTCAACTACAGTTCTCAAGTAGTGACTCATCTTAAATTCTGAAGATTCTCCAGATGGCTGATCCACTGGGGATAATATATTGATATTTTGTCCAATTAAATCATCTTTATTGGACATGCCAAACATTTCTAAAGCACTTTCGTTGCAGTCATAAACTTTATACCGCTTTAAGATTAGAATCGTGTCACTGTTGCTATCAAATAGACTTTTAAACTTATTTTCAGATTGCTGAAGTTTAAGCGTTACATGATCTTTTTGACTTACGCTATGTCGTACCGTTCTGCCAGCAAAAGTTGAAAAAACAATTAATATCAATAAAACAAATGTAAATACAGGTTCCTGTCTATAATAAGATATACTACCCGATATCAAATCTCCAAACAAAGCCGACGCAATTGGCAAGTAACCAATTCTATTTAATACTCTTGAATCAATAGAAAACATTTGCATACAATAAACCATAACTGCAAAGACAATACCGCTCGGTACTGCATCACCCGTTATAAGTGACAATACAAATGCTAGTACTGTATTTACAATAATCCGCGTGAGTTCATTACCAAAGATCTTATCATCCGCTAGTTTTGAAGATCTTATGCCTAATATAGCATTGACAGCAGTAATAATAATAAATACTGCAATCAACCACAGATTATTTTCGGAGTATTTAAAAAGTGAAAATAAAAATAGGACGAGTACAACGGGCATGATTCTTCCCATTGAAGTTACGAAATTCAATGTTCCCTCATCTTTGGATTTTAAAATATTCATATATTGAACATATACTTTTTTAGCCTTTTGTCTCTGCATAGTTGCCTCTATCCTCATTTATATCAACAACACTTTTATACTTAGGTTCTCTTCCTAATTCAACTAACAACTGGTTGACTTCTTTTTTCATCTCTATAATACGTTTTTCTCTATTAAAGGTTAAGTTATTCAATTGTTTGGTATGCGCTAATGATTTTTTTAATTTTTCCTCATGTTCCTTTGCTTCACTTATATCAACAAAATTTTCAAGAACATAGTTTTTATGATTTAAGGTAATCTTTACAGAATTTCTGTGTACAGGCACTATATCTTCTTTTAGAGTAATCAAATAATTGTCTCTTTTTTTATCACTTGAAAAATTGTAATCAATATCTTTTTTCTGATTCATTAAAAATTGACTAAAAGGTTTGCCGATAATATGTTCCTTTTCTCCTTCAAGCAATAAACATGCTGCTGGATTGACATCAACAACTTGATCTTTAAAGGCATCAACAATTATAATCCCACTTTGCAAAGACTCAACAATCTTCTCAGTTTGAAGTTGTTCTGATTCTAATGCTTTGGATTTCTTATAAGATTCATTTTCCAAATGAATTAATTCTTCTCTCACAATAGCTAAATTTTCAACAATAGGAAATAAAGGATGTCCCTCAGACAGATCAAAACTATCCATATCAAACAGATCATTCTCTTCCCAAAGAAAACGACCACATGATATTGCTACTTCTTCAATTTCTTTTGTAGAAATTTTATACTTTTTATTTCTGGTCCCAACCTTTTTATATGGTGTATATTCTTTTAAGATGTCTAAAGCTTTGTTAACGCCGTGTTTATAATCTGTTTCAACTGATAGCACTACATTAACGCTTTTATATTGTCTAACGCCTGACATTAAAAGCATTGAAATTGCTTTAGTTGTATTGTAAGCAACAAAACCAATGCGTTTGTCTTTGTTATCAATAAAATAGTCTTTTTGAGCCATTATAGTTTTCTTAGTTGGTAAGATGCCCTGTACATCTTCATAATTTCTCATTTCAATATAAGGT
>JABXKX010000611.1 GCA_013619035.1 Peptostreptococcaceae bacterium | reverse complement strand
ACCCATACCAATATTTAAAAACGAATTGGCAGTATAAGACACTTGCATATATTCAAAAAGTTTAGTCGAAATGTACCCATCTAAATCATTTAATATCATCTCTCGATTAGGATATTGGGTATAAATAGGTGCTGTTGAAGTATTCAACTGACTTGCGATATTTCTGATAGTACTATTTGAAATACCTTCTTTTACACATAAATCAAAAGCACATTCAACGATTTGTTTTTTAGTAAGAACAGATTTTCTAGCTATAATAATTCCTTCTCCAATTTATAAAATTCATCTATAGGTTCAATCAATAGATAATAAAAAAACACTTGTTTTTATATTTCAAGTATAGTTTACCTAAAATAAAATAACGAGCGTTTTAATTGAACTCTAATTTACTTTTAGTTTTAACTTAATACTTTCTCCCTAAAAATATATCATCGAAGCCCTCTGTTATGCTATACTACAACTCTAATTGGAATTGCTCCTAAGAGCAATCTCTTCTATAATCGGTTCTAAATGTGTAGTGACCAAACTAGACTCTCCAAAATAAAGTTTCAGCTGTTCCTCTAGGTGAGTTGCATGGTCATGTGCTTCAACCAATGATGATGTTTCATCAAATAATAAATGTACCTCTATAGCCACTTTTGAACCAATACGTCGTGTTCTCAAATGATGATATGCTCTTATGTTATCAGATTCAACTATTACTGATTTTATATACTCATTTTCTTTATGACTTAGAGATGATTCTAGTAACTCATTGATTGCTGGTAATAAAATACCAACTGCCACTTTAAAAATAAACACGCTCACAATGACCGAAGCTAACGGGTCTAAAATAGTCCATTTCTGACCTAAAACAAATGCGCCACCAATACCAATCAGGGTTCCAATAGAAGAAAATGCATCTGAACGATGATGCCATCCATTTGCAATCACTGCTGGTGATTTGATTTTTTCACCAGTTGCTTTTGTATATATAAATAAACATTCTTTACTAATAATTGATACAACAGCTGCCAAAACAGCTACTATACCTGGTTTATCTATTACTTTTCCTTCAAATAGTACTTCGGAGATTGTCAGGATTCCAGAAACCATTATTTTATAACCTGCAAAAAAAAGTGCTATACCAATTATAACGGTGGTTAATGTTTCATACTTTCCATGGCCATAATGATGTTCATCATCTGCTGGTTTAGCCGTCAATTTAAAACCGACTAATACGACTATATCGGTTACAAAGTCTGACAGGGAATGAAAGCCATCTGCTAACATCGCAGCACTACGTCCATAAACACCCGCCATAATTTTAATGACCGTTAATAAGGCATTCACTGCAAATCCAATACAAGTTACTTTTTTAGCTTCTTTGCTTCTTCTTTCCTCTGTTATAGTTACTATGTTCATATTAAACCTCCATAATATATTAATTCTTTACTGAATAAACAACTTCCAAAACACTCTGTTATATCTTTTATCTAATAAGACATATCATAACAACACCTCCACTAGTATGGTCTCAGCCATACTTTATAGATCTGTATATGTCCAAAAAAAAACACCTGTAGGACATTTTACTGTCCCACAGATGTGTTAACTACTCATCTGCTGCCACATAAATGCGGCCCGGCCCCATGATCCATTAACGGATTCATCGCCTGCTCAGTTTTACTGATCATTAACATGATTGCCATACTTACATATGAAAAACTGTTAACAAATTAAATTAATAGATATAGAATAGCATATATTTGAAAACGATTCAATTACTAAATATAATAAAATCAAATATTAAACCGTATGGTCCGATATGACTGATAAGTATATAAAATTAAGACAAAAAAGCTCTATTAATCGAGTCCACTATAAATTCTTCTTAAGAAATGGTATCAATTATGTTAAAATAGTAACTGATATTTATTAAACAGAAATGGAGCACAACTATGAAACTTTCATTAGCACCAATACAAGGCATGACTTTAGCTTATTATAGAAATCTATATGCAGAGATTTTTGGTGGTATCGATGCCTATTATTCACCATTTATCGCAACTACAAGCATGAGAAAAGATAGTTTGTCACTATTTAAAGATATTCTACCAGAAGTCAACGATAACAAACTTGATATTGTCCCTCAACTGCTTGGTAATAATGGCGCGGATTTTAAATACTTCGCCTCTAAAATTACCGATATGGGATACAATGAAATCAACTGGAATATTGGTTGTCCTTTCCCAATGGTGACCAATAAGAAAAAAGGTTCAGGGATATTACCATATCCTGAGATGATAAAAGAATTACTTGATGAGGTGTGTCAAGATGATTCATATGACTTAACTGTCAAAATGCGACTAGGATTAAATGATCTTGAAGAAGGTATGAAGGTTGTAGAGTTACTTAATGACTACCCTTTAAAAGGTGTGATTATCCATGGCCGTACAGGTCAACAAAAATATACAGGTCATGTTGATTTGGATGCATTTGAAACCTTATACTCAGCTTGTAAACATGAAGTGACTTATAACGGGGATATTTATACGTTTGAGGATTACAAAAAAATACAAGCACGCTTCCCTAAAATTGATAATTTTATGTTAGGTCGTGGCGCTTTGAGAGATCCTTTTTTACCGTCTACTATAAAAGGCAACAACATACCTACGACTCAAAAGATAGAAAAAATAAAAGAATTCCACGATTCTGTTTTTAGTCATTATATCAACATACTTTCTGGTGATAAACACCTATGTGATAAAATGAAAGAATTTTGGACGTATCTGTCTATCCATGTGGATCCGAGTGGTAAATTTATGAAAAAAATTAAAAAAAGTCGTACCACAGCTGCTTATTTAGACACTGTTAATCAAATGTTTGATGGGACAAACTCATGGTATGAATCGGTTTAATGTATATAATAAGATCCTCTTTTAATTGAAAGAGGATCTTTTATCTATTATTGTCAGAATACTCCTTGTTTAAAAGTTTGTAAAGGTAAAAATATTTACAATATTTTCTGAACAAGCTTAAACTGGGAGATGAATGACAAGGTCTTAAATCTTTTAGAAACTTCTTATACGATGCTCTTATTTTCACTTAAAGTAGGTAGTGTTGAAAATCTCAATCGCAGAACGTGTGTTTGCTATAACTATATAGTTGTGATATACTTATTTTAGAGTTGTTGGCAAATAATGGAGCGTGATTATGGTTACTTATAGAACACAGCAAATACGTATTAAGAAGGGTCATAGGCTATATGACTATTTAGATCATATGACAGTCTTATCTACTCGTCTCTACAATACAAGTAACTATTACTATAGACAAGTATTAACTGGTACACGAAAAGTCCATTTGTCAGATAATGAAGCTGAAGCAATTGATTATATAAATAATCATCTTGATTTGTTGAATCAGGTCAGATATGAAAAGTATTTAAAGAAGCTAGAAAAGAATAGTACAAAGAAAGCTTTTCTTGAATTTAAAAAGCTTTCTAAAGATGATTACTTAACTTATGAACTTCTAGACGGTATTTTAAAGGTTACAAAACACCCTGACTATTATGCTTTACCAGGACAAGTGAATCAACAAGTCATTAAGAACCTTTTTAGAAACTGGAAATCATATTTTGAGGCAATAGCAGATTACAGGCTTCACCCAGAAAAGTATGAAGCAATGCCTAAAATACCTAAGTATAAGAAAAACACAAAACATATGATTACACTCAGTAATCAAGTGTGTGTTCTAAAATCATCTCATCTTAAGTTTCCCAAAACAAAACAGACTCTAAATGTTAGCAAGTATTTCTCTAAGTCGGGTAATCTAAAAGAAGTTAGAGTTTTGCCACGAGCTAATTTCATTCTACTTGAACTTGTTTTTGCTGTGGAAATAAATAATGAAATCTTACCCTCTCAAAATGTGGCTTCTATTGATCTAGGTGTAAACAACCTTGTAACTATGATAAACAATGTAGAGAAAAGTCCTATCATTGTTAAAGGCACTGTTGTTAAGTCTATCAACCAATATTACAACAAGACTCGAGGTAAGTATTATTCAGACTTGAGAAAAGGTAAGAAGAAAAATGAAGGACAATTTACTTCTAAACGTCTAAACAGATTAAATGAAAAACGACATTCAAAGATTAAAGACTATTTTCATAAGACTTCTTATCTCATAATAAAAGAATGTTTGGTCATGAGCTGTGGTACTTTAGTCATTGGATTAAATCAGGATTTCAAGAAAAATGTAAAACTAAGAAAATCGGACAAACAGAATTTCATTCACATTCCTTTTGCCATGCTTATAAATATGCTTAAGTACAAAGCTGAAGCAGCCGGTATTCAGGTCATCATCACAGAAGAAAGTTACACATCGAAAGCTTCATTTCTAGATGGAGATTATATACCTGTGTATGGAGAGCATGTTGAGAGCCAGTTTTCAGGAAGAAGAATCTCAAGAGGTCTGTATAGGAGTAAAGAAGATATGATAATCAATGCGGATGTTAATGCTGCACTGAATATCATGAAAAAAGCAGTCCCAGAAGCTGCAAATGAGCTATGGGATAGAGGTGTAGGGTTTAAAGCCATCATGTCTACACCACTTGTTATAAAAGTTTCATAGAAACTGAGACAAGAAACCCCCACTTCAAGTTAATACGAGTTACATAGAAATTAACTAAGTGGGGGAGTTTTCATTAAGCACTTATTACTGGTAAAACAAATTTTACCGAAGGTACAGAACTAGGAATATCATTGGCTCCATAGCCTTCAATGGTGCCCACAGTCGCATGACTCTCCATTTTCAAATGACAAATACGATCACTCACAATCGGTTACTCAAAAAAATGTTTGTCCTTTTCTTTTAACAACATCATTAACTTATAAGCTGTTTCAGCTCCAGCGTTTTGATTCTGGCCCGTTACAATATTACCATCAATAACAACTAAATTTGCAAACACATCTTTAAAAGCAACATGACTTTGAAAATCAGCCCCTAGATTTCTAAGTTCAGTTTCTGGATGCATAGGTGTTTGTGTGACTTTAAGTTCTTTAACTTGTTTATCTGTAACAGCTGTTATTTTCTTTCCTTTAACAAGCGGTTCTCCATTTGTTTCTTTTGCTTTCATAAATCCAAGTGCACCATGGCATACAGACCCTAATAAAATACCTTCTGCATTGGCTTGTGTCAGTTTTTCCCCTAAGATATCACTTGTACCTAAATCATATGCTGCTCCCCATCCACCTGCCATGAAGATGATATCATAGTCAAGAAAATCCACCTCATCAATTAACATTGAGTGTTCCACTTTATTCAGTAAAACTTTATCGTTTAAAAATCTACTATCTGATGGTGTTGATAAAGGATACTTAATGCTTCTAGGTTCTATAGGAACTCTACCACCTTTTATACTGGCTAAATCTACAGTCATATTTGAGTCTAAAAAATGATAATAAGGTACTGTCATTTCCGATGCATAAACACCGATGAGTTTATCGCTATCACCTAGACGATCATGAGAAGTTGTAATTATTAAAGCCTTTTTCCCAGTTAAATCTTGTGGATGTTCCTCAAAATTAGGATGTAGTCCCAGTTTATTGAGTGCTTTTGGTAAATAGACACCAATGATTCCAACTGTTAAAGCGGTACCTGTCATAAATATCAATGATTTATTCATAATGATCTCCTTTATAGCTAAGTAAAATTGGTATATTTCCAGTTTATGTTCCTTTTACTTCTACCCAATATTTTAAGAATCTATCAATTCACTTAACTATGATTGCTGATTAATCCTACAAGAAATGCGTCCTTTAGACGCTTCCATTCTACTTTAAGTACAATGGCACTTCAGATTACTAATAATCTTATAGGATTTTCTCGGAACCCCTTATCTAGGTTGCATAGGCGAGCAGCGACTTTGTCGCGACCAGCCCCCTCACTTCTATTATTAGCCCTGGTCGAAGACTACATCTTCTGCTCGTGCATGCATCCGGCCTGGGAATATTCTTATAATTGTCATACTTACGCATGATGTTAAGACTACCATTGATATCAGCATTGATGAACTGAGCCGTTGATTTAAATAAACCACGGTTTATTCTTTTACTGTTATCTGCACATTCTTTAGATACTTTCTCTATATCTAATGCAGAAACTATTGAAGTATAGGATTCATTTTGCATCATAAAATAAATACCATGTAATTTACTTTTATACTCTAATTGTTTAATCAATCTACTA
>JABXKX010000110.1 GCA_013619035.1 Peptostreptococcaceae bacterium | reverse complement strand
AATGGTTATGGCTACGCCATGATTATGGACCTTGATGAATCGATGAGTGCACCTTATGACATCGAATATATTCCGTTAATTATTTTGATTGATAAAGAAGGTGCCATGCTTATAAAGGATTAGCAATTTCAAGTTTAAAGACTTTGGTTAATGAAAGTCTTATTCAGTAAGATGAGTTATTATAAATAATGGAGAGATATCTTAGTTGATATATATCCATTATTTTTATAAAAAAGTATAACATTTATATACGTTGTGGTAATAAATTACTCGTTTTTTATAATCTACTGTTAAGAATGTTAAGAAACAATTCGATTTCGACCATTATTTTTTCTTCGTAAAATTATATGAGGTTTATTTAGTATGGCATAGCTATCAAGAAACTTCATGGAAATTCAAGTAATTCATGAGTAGTATGTTTATATATGG
Organism: Peptostreptococcaceae bacterium; assembly: GCA_013619035.1. The sequence continues at coordinate 5,802 of JABXKX010000110.1, read as the reverse complement.
TAATATATAGTAAACGAAGCTTAAATTTTTCATATATTTGGTTGATTGAATGATGAATCTAATTGATTCAGAATTTAGGTGTAAGTTGTTTGGTACAAAACAAAACGAAAAGAGGTATTATGAGAAGAATAATTAGTTTGGTGTTTACACTGGCACTCATACTTGCGTTAATTCCAACTGGAGCAGTATTTGCTGATGGAGAAGCTCTGAGTTATGATGTGTCAGAATTTGTTGAAGTCGGAGGCAACGACGGTTCGATTTCTACGAGTGTTACGATTATATTAATAAATGATACATTCACCGTTAATGGTGGTGCATTAACAGAAGGTACACATTACAGTGTAAGCAATGTACCAGTAGGTTTAACCGTTGTAATTAGTACCGTTGGTAATACACAAGCAACAGTGACTCTAACTGGCAATGCAACAGATCATAATAATGCTGATGATATTAGCAATCTAACTTTAGAGTTTTTAGATGCAGCATTTACAAGTGGTACAGCAAATTTGGTATCAGGTTATCTAAAAACTGATTTTTCTGTAAATTTCTCGGATCCAGACCTTACATATAGTGGAGGCAGTTTTTCTGAAGCGGCTGCTAATGACGGTTCAATTGACACTGTGATTACAGCAACATTGGTTGGTGATACATATGTAGAAGAAGCTGGTGAAATGAATGGTACTCATTTTACTGCAACTAATGTACCAGCAGGTTTAACTGCGGTAGTAACAGGTACAAGTACAACAACTGCAACAATTGCATTCACAGGCAATGCTACAGATCATAATAACTCTGATGAGATTAGTGATTTAACAATAACATTTTTGGATGCAGCATTTACTAGTAGTACTGCTAGTGAAGTAACGGGCTATGAAAAGAATGATTTGGTAGTAGACTATACTTCGCCAAGTTTATCATATGATGCAGCTACTTTTATAGAGGTAGCAGGTAATGATGGATCTACAACAAGTGTACTTACCATTACATTAGTAGGTGACACATTTGTAGACCCTGGTACTCATTTTACCGCAACTAACGTACCCGCAGGTTTAACTGCGGCAGTAACAGGTACAAGCGCAACAACTGCAACAGTTACATTAACAGGTAATGCAAGTAGTCACGTTGATGCAGATGATGTTTCTGATTTGACTATAACATTCTTAGATGATGCATTTGCGAATAGTACAGCAAGTGGCGTAACAAATTATGAAAAAACAGATATTTCTGTAGATTTTAATAATCCTGACTTAACATACGATGTTATAACATACTCTGAAGCTGCTGGGAATGATGGTAGTATAGATACTGTGGCAACAGTAACACTAACAGGAGATACTTTTGTAGTGCCTGGAGCAGAGATGACTCTAAACACTCACTATTCTCTTGCTAATGTTCCTACAGGTCTTACTGCAGTTGTTACAGGAACCAGTGCAACGACTGCTACTGTTGCCTTTACAGGCAATGCTGCAAGTCATATAGATAGTGATGACATATCTAACTTAACAATCGACTTCTTGGATGCAGCATTTACAAATAGTACAGCGGCGATTGTGACAAATGCTTCAAAAGCAGATTTAGAAGTAGACTTCGATGATCCACTTGAACTAACTTATAGTGGAAGTGCGTTTACAGAAGTAGTTGCAAACGATGGTAGTGTTTCAGATACTGTTACAGTAACACTTACAACAGATACTTTTGATGTAACATCAACTGAAATGACGCTAGGTACCCATTACTCGGTAGCTAATTTGCCCACTGGATTGACAGCGGTTGTAACTGGTACAAGTACAACAACTGCAACAATTGGATTTTCGGGTAATGCTACTAATCATGCAAGTGTTGATGATGTAACTGATTTTACAGTTAACTTCTTAGATGCAGCATTTACAAATAGTACAGCGGCCGAAGTTACAAATGCATCAAAGGCAGATTATTCAATATCTTTTGATGATCCGACTTTAGAATATTCATCATTTGAATTCAATGAAGCTGTTACTAATGATGGTGCAATAAATAATAGTTTAACACTGACATTAGAAGGTGACACATTTGTCGGACCAGCAATGACTTTAGATACACATTATTCCATTGCAAACGTACCAGCAGGTTTAACTGCTGTAGTAACAAGAACAAGTGATACAACAGCAACTTTTGAACTAACAGGGAATGCTGGTGTACATGTAGCGTCAGATTCAGTATCTGATTTGACTCTGACATTCTTAGATGCAGCATTTACAAATGGCACGGCATCAACGATTTCAAATTATAGTAGAAGTAATTTAGAAATAACTTTCGTAGATTCATATCCTGATATTATATTTTATGATGAAACACATATACAATATGATGAAGCAGACGGTTCAGCAGTATATGTTGCTCCAGCACTTCAATCAACTGATAAAAGCAAGTATTTGGATTTTTCTATTTCAGATATGACAGCAAATGAAGTAATAGAACTACATACTGAAGCAACTGCTTCTACTGTTGATGGTACTGTTACGGTAGTTGGTAACTACATTTATCTTGGTAATGGTACTACTGCAGATGTAATTGGTGGTATTGATTTAATTAAAAATGGACAATCAGGTAATGCTCTTAAAATAATTTTCTCAAACTCAATTCCTAATGGTGCTTTCACTGTAGATGGTTTAGTATCTAACGGATCTTCAGTTTCAAACTGGACAACAACATCAGGCAGTATTACATTGGGGGATGATGCAGAATATACTCAAGGTCGTGCATTAACAATCTCAGGAACCGGTCCTTATACTATGGCACTTGATATAGCAAATTCTGATCCAACTTATTATTCATATGAGACTGATTTTGATTATGGATCACATCTTGGTGGAGCTCACGAACAAGCTTGGACTCATGAGAGTTTAGAATTACCGAGTGGTTCTGTAACAACAACAACAATTGTTGAAGCAGATGCAAATGCAGTAGGTGGGTATGCTCTAAAACTAACAAGTAGCGGCTCTGTAGCAAGCCAAGCAGATCGTTATGGAGCTCACTTTGGACCAATGGTAGTAAGTGATACATTTGAAGCACAAGCAGGCGAAAAATTATCGCTTGACTGGAAAGCATCTGATCAAGGTGATCATTATGAAGTATATGGTTATCTACTAAAAATGGATGGTGCAGCAAGTGAAACAGTCTTATCACAAGAAATTATCTTTTATGGTAGAGGTGGTCTTCAAGCGTGGACACAAGCTGAAGGAACAATACCAGCAAACGGTTATTACAGATTCAAATTTGTAAATGGTACATTTGATAAAACTGGAGGCAGTGTAGTAGGTTCTTATATGTGGATAGACAATATTAGAGTGCTTGGTGCTACATATCAAACAAAAGAAGTTGTTCAGCAGGTTGCTAGACTTGTTACTTATAAGAGTTCAGAACCGGACCCAAGTGCAACAAGAACATTAGTATTATCAGTAGAAGATGAGGCAAATAATGTAACAACACAAAACGCAACAATTCATATTAATAATCAATATAATCATGCGCCTACATTAACCTTAGGAACAAGTACACCTACATTTGGTATTGATACGAACACACCTGTTTATCTATTTGACAATGCTGACGCATCAACGGTTGAAAGTGGTGAGTTGATGACGGGACTTAAATTTACTGTAGCAACTGTTGTAGATGGAGCGGATGAGAAGTTAATCATTGATGATACTGTCATTGCTCTAAATGATGGCAATTCAGGTACAACAACAAATTCATTGGCTTACTCTGTATCGGACACTGGAGGAACTGTAACAATTACAATGACTCATACAGGGTTAACAGAAGCTAGTGTTAATGCATTATTGAATACGATTCAGTATATTAATTCAAATGGTTCTACTACTGCTAGCAATAGAACCATAATAATTATTGAATTAGAAGACAATGGTGGAACAAGTAATGGTGGTGATGAAACAGCAACTTTAAATATTTCATCTCAGGTGACTATAAAAGCAACCGTCAATGATTTTGCATCAACATCACAAAGTCAAACAACAGCTGATTTTTCATGGACTGTAGCCAGTGGTGCTACAGCTATAAAAATTCAACAATCAGATGATGGTTTAACATGGACCGATTCGACACATGATACATTACTAGCTACTGCAACAACTGGACAGGTAACTGGATTAACAACAAGTACGACTTATAAATTTAGAATAGTTGCAACTGGTGGAGCAGAAGCTGGACTATCTAATGTTGTTGAAGTCACTACTCGAGCAGTCGCTGTATCTAGACCCGATTCAGATTCAGATTCAGATCCTGATCCTAAACCTGAACCGGATATAATTATAGTGGATGTTGGTGATGATGGTGTTAAAGAAGATGATGTACAAGCATCGGTAGATGCTGAAATAAAAGCAAAAGCAGGCGAAAAAGAAGTTGTTCTGACTATTGATCAAAAGAAATTTAATGACATAATTGATCAAATTGACATTGAGACAGAAACTGAAGAAGAGAGAGTTGTTACAATTGAGGTAAATACTGATAAGATTGATGCAGATAAAGTAACAACAACTCTTGAAGCTGATACACTTAATAAGTTAGAAGACAAAGATTTAACCCTTAAGATCCAAACAGATACAGCATCTTACTCTATACCAGCTGATGAAATTAATTTAGAAGAGATTGCATTAGGTTTTGGTGAAGATGTTGATCCAAATGATATTGTAATTGTTATAGAAATCAGTGAAACAAAAGGTGAAGATGTAACCATTATTGAAAGTTCTATTAATGATGGTGGATATGAATTAGTTGTACCACCAGTGACTTTCTCGATTAAGTCAAAATACAAGGGTAACGAAACTGAGATTAAGAAGTTTACAAACTATGTTGAAAGAGAAATTGCTATACCTAAAGGAATTGATCCTTCAAAGATTACCACCGCAGTGACGTATAAAGAAGACGGAACACTCCTTCATATTCCAACATACATTATAGAACGTGATGGAGTATACTATGCAAAAGTAAACAGTTTAACAAATAGTATTTACACACTCATCTATAATACAAAGACATTTAATGATATAGTAGGCCATTGGTCAGAAAATACAGTAATTGATATGGCTTCTAGATTAGTTATTAATGGTGAAACTGAAAGTGAATTTGGTGTTAATCATTACATCACACGTGGAGAGTTTATTTCTTTTGTAACACATGCTCTTGGTATTAGTGATATTGATAAGTTAAGTTCTTTTGTAGATGTAGAAGTTGAAACACTATTTGCAACAGAAATTTATACAGGATATAACTACAGTTTGATTAAGGGTTATGGAAATAACGACTTCAATGGTGAACAAATAATCACTAGAGAAGAAGCATTTGTAATCATGAAGAACGCAGTATTGATCGCCGATAAAAAGATGGTGGATGAAGCGAACTTAGATATTCTTGATATATATATGGACAAAGATCAGATTAGTAGTTGGGCATTAGAGGGTGTGGCATTTGTAATCGAAAAAAATATTGCAAATGGTTATATGAACAGGATTAATCCTAAAAAAGGCTTAACAAGAGCAGAGGCTGCTCAACTAGTTAGAAACATGTTACTTGAACCAGAACTAATTGAAGACAAGTAAAGGAGATGCTGTAGTATATCCCAGCTGATATTGCTTCTTTGCTAAAGATAAACAGCTTGAGGTCTAAATGGATTTCAAGCTGTTTTTATTAACAATTGTTATTTTTAGTCAGTGTATGCTTACAGAACAAAAGAAATCATTAGAATGTGATGTTATTCATAACTTCGTGATTGTACTGAAATTTCAATCAATCAAACGATAGAAA
>JABXKX010000067.1 GCA_013619035.1 Peptostreptococcaceae bacterium | reverse complement strand
GAGTGGAAACTATGGTGCTGCTGTGGCTTCTCAAGCTGCAATGCTTGGCCTTAAATGTATCATTGTTCAAGAAACATATGATTCAAAAGGTGTTGGTCAACCTGAGATTATTGAAAAAGCAAGAAAATGTGAAGCGTATGGAGCAGAAGTGATTCAATTATCAGTAGGTCCAGAGTTATTTTACTCGTTCTTATTGTTATTAGAAGATACAGGTTACTTTAATGCATCGCTTTATACACCATTTGGTATTGCAGGTGTTGAAACTTTAGGATATGAACTTGCAATTCAAATGAGAGAAAGAGTTGGTAGAGATCCAGATGTAGTTGTTTGTACAAATGCTGGTGGTGGTAACTTAACTGGTACTGCAAGAGGACTTATTAAAGCTGGAGCTGAAAAAACTCAAGTTGTTGCTGCAAGTGTTAACTTAAAAGGTCTACACATGGCAAGTGATGAGCAGTTTAACAAGAAGTCATTCACAACAGGACATACAGGATTTGGTATACCATTTACAACTTGGCCTGACAGATCTGATGTACCTAGATCAGCTGCAAGACCACTTCGTTATATGGATAGATATGTAACTGTTAATCAAGGTGAAGTCTTCTATATGACAGAATCTTTAGCTCAACTAGAAGGACTTGAAAGAGGACCTGCTGGAAATGTTTCTTTAGCTGCTGCATTTAGTATTGCTCAAGAAATGGATCAAGATCAAATAATTGTGGTTCAAGAAACTGAATATACTGGTGCTGGTAAACACATTCAACCACAGTTATCATTTGCAAGACAAAACGGTATTGATATACACTTTGGCGAACCTAAAACGGAAGTGCCTGGTGTATCTATAGTATTACCTAAACATCCAAACCTTATAAAGGCTGTGGATTTAGATATGATTAAAATTAGAAAATCACTTGTTAAGAATGCAATAGCTCAGAAGAATTATACTGAAATATCTGCTAGTGATTTGGAGTTTTTAGTTACAGAAACAAATGCTACAGAAGACTTTGTGAAGGAAGCTTTAGCAGCATTAAATGTAACTATCAAATAGACGTATGGAGGGATTATGAAAGGTTATTTAAAGCGCGATGACGATTTTGAAACAAGAAGAAAACATCTTGAAAATTTATCAAAAGAAGAATTGAAAGCAAGATTCTGGGATTTAGCAGAGCAAGCAGTTGATCCATTATTAGACTTAGCAAAGACACACACATCACCTTCAGTTGAAAGATCTGTATTATTAAGAATGGGTTTTTCAAGTTTGGAAGCTAAACCTTTAGTAGAAGCAGTAATTGACAGAGGTTTAATGGGCAAAGGTGCTGGACATGTTGTATACAAAGTATCTGTAGAAAAAAACATTCCACTTCGTCAAGCAGGTTTAGAAATGATCGACGGTAAACATTGGGATGATGCAGTTGCTTACTTTAAAGGAGGTCAGAAATAATGAAAAAATGTGATATTGATGAAAAAATGGATATCAGAGATATGTTATCTGATCTTGAGAGTTACAGACCTAGAAGAAGAGGTTGGACTTGGAGAAAGAAAGTTGAAAACTTAACAATTGGAGAGCATACTTATTCAGATTGTTCTGAGCCATTAAAGAACTCTATTGGTATTTCAGCTGCAACTAGATATTTCAACAACTTAGATCCTCAACCACAAGAAACAATTACAACTGAAATTGCTTCTGGTCGTTTTGAAGATGATATTAGAAGAATGAGAATGGCTGCTTGGCATGGTGCTGATCATATTATGGTTATTAGAACTGCTGGACAGTCTCACATAGACGGTTTAATTGAAGGTACACCACAAGGTATTGGTGGCGTTGCTGTTTCTAGAAAGCAAGTAAGAGCACATAGAAAAGCATGTGACTTTATTGAAGATGAAGTAGGCAGAGCAATTAATTACCATTCATATGTATCGGGAGTTGCTGGACCAGATATCGCTGTTATGTTCGCTGAAGAAGGCGTTAACGGTGCTCACCAGGATCCTCAATACAATGTACTTTACAGAAACATCAACATGGTTAGATCATATGTAGATGCTGCTGAATCTAAAGCAGTTATGGCATGGGCTGAAATGGCACAAATTGATGGTGCACATAATGCAAACGCTACAGCTAGAGATGCATGGAAAGTTATGCCAGAACTAATTGTTCAACATGGTCTTAACTCAATCTTCTCTTACAAAGTAGGCATGAAGAAAGAAAATATTTGTCTTTCTACAGTACCACCAACGGCTGCTCCAATGCCTTGTACAAAGTATGATTTACCTTACGCAGTAGCGCTTCGTGAATTCTTTACAGAGTACAGAATGAGAGCACAACAAAATACAAAATACATCACTTCATCTTCAAGAGAAGCAACTGTTACTCATGTTATGAATATGATGATTTCAAAATTAACATCTGCTGATATTCAATCAACTATCACACCAGATGAAGGCCGTAATGTGCCTTGGCATATGTTCAACATCGAAGCTTGTGATACTGCTAAACAAACATTAGTTGGTTTAGACGGATTACTTGATATGGTAGAAATCAAAACAGAAGGTTTCTTACCTACAGAAGTTAGAAATTTACAAGAAAGAGCTGTTTTATACTTAGAAGAACTTCTTGAAGTTGGCGGTTACTTTGAAGCTGTTGAAAAAGGATTCTTTGTAGATTCTGGTAAATACCCTGAGAGAAATGGTGACGGAATTGGTCGTCAAATCGAAAAAGGTATTGGCGCTGGTACAGTTTACGAAAGAGATGCAGATTACTTTGCACCTGTTACAGCTCACTATGGAAATAACAATGCAGCTCAATATGGTTTCGAAGCAAATCCATCTGACGCTATTGGCGGTTGTACACTTGAAGACGCTGACAAGATTATTTTCATCGACGAATTAGATGATGTTGATAATGTAAATGTTAGATTAGATGAAAAAGAAATGTACAGAAATACAAACTTAATCAAACCTGAAGTAGAGTGGTTAGCTGATGGTACTGTTACAGTAGAAATGGTATTACCAACGGATCCAAGAACTGCTGAATTTGCAGGTATTGAATTTGCTAAGAAAATGAACTTAACTGATGTTGAAGTTATTCATTCTGAAGTACTTCACCCAGTAGAAGGTTCAAGAATCCAAGTTAAAGGTAAAGTTGACTTCCATATTGACTTAAATGAACTTGTTATTCCACCTCTTCCAGACATTTTAAATGATGATGAAATCAGTGAAGCTATTGATAAAAAATCATTATTATTAATTGCTGCAACAGTTGGTCAAGACGAGCATTCAGTTGGACTTAGAGAAGTTATTGATATCAAACATGGTGGTATTGAGAAATATGGTATTGATGTTGAGTACTTAGGAACATCTTGTCCAGTTGAGAAGTTAGTTGACGCTGCTATAGAATTAAATGCAGATGGAATCTTAGCTTCAGCAATCATCTCTCATGATGATGTTCACTACAAGAACATGAAGAGACTTCACGAGTATGCAATTGAAAAAGGCGTTAGAGAAAAATTAATTATCTGTGCTGGTGGTACTCAAGTTTCAGCTGAACTCGCTGTTAAAAATGGTATGGATCAAGGATTTGGAAAATCAGATCGTGGTCAAGCAGTTGCATCATTCTTCGTTAAAAGAAGAGAAGAAAAAGAAGCTTAATAATACTTAGGTTCCTTACTTAAGGTAAGGAACCTATTTTTTTAAAATGGAGGTACTATGAAATTTGATGTTTTAGTCGCTGAAATAGGTAGTACAACAACCGTAGTGAACGCATTTAGAAATTTAGATACTGAAAAACCTGAATTTGTTGGACAGGGACAAGCACCTACAACCGTATCAGAAGGTGATGTTAATATTGGTCTTGAAAATGCAGTTGCATCACTGAAACATAATTTAGAAGCAGAGAGCATAGAATATAATTTAATGCTTGCAACAAGTTCAGCAGCAGGTGGTCTTAAAATGACTGTACATGGACTTGTGTATGATATGACAGCAAAAGCTGCGAAAGAAGCAGCCTTAGGTGCTGGTGCTAATATCCATATGATAACAGCAGGGCGTCTTAGAAGAACCGACATACAGAAGATTAATGACATCGAACCCAATATTATTTTATTGGCTGGTGGTGTGGATTATGGAGAGAGAGATACAGCAATAGATAATGCAGAAAAGATTGCTGCAATGAACATTCGAGTACCTGTAATATATGCAGGGAATATAGAAAATCATGACGAAATCAAATTGATTTTCAAAGAAAATGACAAAGAAGATTTGTTATACATTGTTGAAAATGTATATCCTAAAATAGATTTATTAAACGTAGAACCTGCCAGAAAAGTTATTCAAGATGTATTTGAAGAACATATTGTACATGCTCCAGGTATGGCACATGTTAGAGATATGGTAACGGGACCCATTATCCCAACACCAGGTGCGGTTATGGAAGCCTCAAAACTTTTAAAAGAACATATTGGTGATTTGATGACACTTGATGTTGGTGGTGCAACCACTGATATTCATTCGGTTACTGAAGGTAATGAAGAAGTGAGTAGAAAACTTATTGCACCTGAGCCAGTGGCTAAAAGAACGGTTGAAGGTGATTTAGGTGTCTTTGTAAATATGAAGAATATTGTTGAGATGATTACACGTGAAGATCTTGCAAAAGATTTATCTAAAACAGATATTCAAGTCAATGAATTAATCGATACACATATTGCGATTCCAAAGACAGAATGCCAATTTAAATTTGTTGAAAGATTAACAAAAGAAGCCGTTGAAGTGTCTTCTAAAAGACATGCTGGTGGTTATAGAGATTTATTTGCTGGTGGTGGCAAGAAAACTTATGCAGAAGGAAAAGATCTGACTGATATAAAATACATTATCGGTACAGGTGGGGCTTTAACAAGACTACCGAACAGACTGGAACTTTTGAAAAGAGTTGCGTTATGCAATAATGGTTTGAAATTATTACCGACAGCAGAAGCAGAAATATTAATTGATAACGATTATATTATGGCATCTTTAGGTGTTCTATCTAAAGAAAATGATGAGGCAGCACTTTATTTGTTAAAGAAGAGTCTGAATATTTAGGAGGGACCATGTATCCAAAAGTAGTAGTTGATTTAAAAAAAATCGTAACAAATACACGTATAGTAGCTGATATTTGTAAAGAAAAATCAGTGGATATTATGGGTGTCACTAAAGTTTTCTGTGGTGCTCCAGAAGTTGCTGAAGCGGAAATGAAGGGCGGCATCAAATACTTTGCTGATTCTAGATTAGAAAACTTAATGAAGTTAAAAGAATTGGATTTACCAAAGATTTTATTAAGATTACCAATGATCAGCCAGGCGGATGATGTGGTTCATTATGCAGATATCAGTTTGAATTCTGAGATTAAAACCATTGAAGCATTAAATATAGCTGCGATGGCAAAAAAGAAAATTCATAAGATTATTTTAATGATTGATTTAGGCGATTTAAGAGAAGGTATATTACCCGCTCAATTTGATGAGACGGTTGAAGCTATTATGAAAATGGACAACATCATGCTTCATGGAATTGGTGTCAACTTAACATGTTATGGTGGCGTTATTCCGAGTGAAAAGAATTTAGGTCAATTGGCTGAATTTGCTAAGAGTGTTAAAGAAAAATACAATCATCATTTAGAAATTGTTTCTGGTGGTAATTCAAGTAGTTTTTATCTGGTACCTCAAAACAAATTGCCTGAAGGTATTAACAACCTGAGAATGGGTGAAATCCTTGTATTGGGTCGTGAGACTGCTTATGGTGAGTTAGTAGAAGGTATGTATGACGATGCGTTTATTTTAGAAGCAGAAATTGTAGAACTTAAAGAAAAAGACTCAATACCAACAGGAGAAATTGGTATGGATGCTTTTGGTAATAAACCAACATTTGTAGACAAAGGCAGAAGAATGCGTGCTATATTAGCAGTTGGTGTACAGGATGTAAAAGCAGATCAATTGATTCCATTAGATGATAAAATTGATTATTTAGGATCAAGTAGTGATCATATGATGTGGGATGTAACGGATGCCGATTATAAAGTAGGCGATATTGTATCGTTTAAATTGGAGTATGGTGCACTTCTATCATTATTTACTTCAGAGTATGTTGATAAAGAATATAAATAAGTTGAGAACTCATACCTTTTGTATGAGTTTTTCTTTTTTTGGGGTATATTATTACAAATAGAATTTATGGATGAAAGCAATTTAAAATAAGTTTCAGAGAATCTCTGAAACTG
>JABXKX010000182.1 GCA_013619035.1 Peptostreptococcaceae bacterium | reverse complement strand
ACATAATTCAATAGATTTTGACAGATCCATCAAACTCTTCTATAATGGTGTAAAATGATATGATAAGAGATGAAAGTAGGATATATTGAATAGAATAGCGATTATGGTTTGTGGTGAAGTCACCTGTAAATGTACGGGCAATGGATGTTTTAAGGCTTTTAATGAAAGAAAAGATGCTTTCTCTGACTATGAAGATGTACAAATGGTTGCTTTTACACATTGTGATAAATGTATAGAGGACGGTACTGATTTTAGTAAGAAGATTGAAAAACTAAAAAATGCTCGTGTGGATACCATTCATTTATCAACATGTATTCGAGGCAGATGTAAAGAGTATGAACAAATGGCAGAAGAGTTTTCAAAACACTTTGATGTGATGGGTTATACTCATGGATCAGAAACTGGGAAAAAAAACAATACAATAAAAATAGCCTCTAGTAAATAGAGGCGTTTTATTTATTCTATAACAACTGCTGTACCTGATGCTGTTACCATTAACATATTATTAGCTTGTCCAAGTACTTCATAATCGATAGCCACACCAACTATGGCATTAGCACCCATTTGACGAGCTCTATTTTCCATTTCTCTAATCGCATTTTCTCTTGCTTCAATCAATTCACCTTCGTATGAACCCGATCTACCACCAAAGAAGTTTGTAAGTCCTGCGGCTAAATCCTTTACAAAATCCACACCATTTACCACTTCTCCAAATACGATACCCTTGTAATCCACAATTTTATGTCCCTCAACATGAGGTGTTGTTGTAATAATCATTTTCTCTCCTCCTAAATCATTTGTAGTTCTTATTATAACGATAGAATATGAAAGAAAGATTAAAAGAACATGAAAATTACAATAACTCACACTAAAATGTTAGATGATATGAAGCTTATCTTGCCTGCCTGAAAAGAAGATCACTTGATTATCTTTAAATAATATATCAATCTCTTGACCATATAAAATGGTCATATCAAGCGATTTTACATATTGTCTAACACAGAGTTCTAAGGCGTAACAGGTATTGTTATGAAGTGGGAATTCACCCGTACCCGATACAAAATTTTGGTTAGAAAATTGTCCGATTGTTGGACCTGGACCATGACCATAAAATCCAATAGGATGACTATAGACCATAGCACCGGGAATACTTTTGGCTTCATTTAAGGCATTTTGTAAAATTTCATTGCCTGTTAAACCTTCTTTAAACTGTCTAATAACAATATCTTGAAGCTTTTGACATGATGAATGAATCGTTTCATATTCATGGATTAACGCCTCATCATCTATGCTTTTAATATAAGCCATTTCTTGTATATCCGAACATAATCCTAAGTATTTCACACCAAAGTCACAATGTAAGAGGTCACCTTCTAAAATAACTTCATGATCATCTTCAAGATGGGGATGTCCTTTTCTTCTAATCCAAACCGTGGCATCAAACCAAGGTATCATCCCCAGTGAAATAGCAGTTTCCATTAAATAAAATCTAGCATCACCGATGGTCGTTTTGCCAGGTGTGATGATACTTCTAGAATAACAGTTATGAATAATTTCTCTTGTTTTATCGACAATCTTTTTCATATAAGTCATCTCTAAGTCGGTTCTTGTTTCTAACCACTTAAGGGTAAGTTGTTCTGAAGAGATGAGTTTAGAATGAAATGATTGATCTAAGTTATTTTTAAGCTGTTGATAGTTTGTATATGAAATGCCATCTGAAAATGGAGATAAATTAGAGTAGTTGATAGCGATATGTTTTGGATTTCTCTCTTTTATGATTCTATTGATACACTCATAAGTGTCTTCAACGGGTAATGCTCTGATGGTTTCTATATCATATTGAGTAGCAAATGTTAAGTAGAACACTTCAAAGTTAAAATGAGGTGGTTTTAGAAGCACGGGTTCATAAAACTCAGCAATAGTAAAATCTGGTTTAGAAACAATCATTTTTTCAACAAATTTGCCATTGTTATAAAATATAATGATAGATTGTTTTCTGGCATTAAAAAATGTACTTGGTAACAGTGTTTTTAAACACGGTCCTTCATTGTATTCATCACCCATAACAATCCACATATCAATATCTGTTTCATCCATTAGAGGTTTAACTAGTGTTTCCAATCTATGTTTGAGTAATTGATCTTTGATTTTAAATTCTTCTTGTAAAGACATGATTTTCTTCATACATGTACCTCCAAATAAAATCATACCATAAAAAACTCACCAGAAAAACTGATGAGTAATTTTTAGTATAAATCAAGAGTTGCATGTTTTATTGATAGTCTTTCGATAACATGGAAGATTGCCATACCGATAACAAAGAATATCAGACCTAAGAAAAACTCACCATACAACAGATTCAGATGACTTGAAAGAAGATCACCTTTTGCAATGAGTCGCATGAGTTGAATGGACCGTGTTAAGGGTAGTGCATAGGAAACCCATTGTAAAATAAGTGGCAACAGTTTAACATCAAAATTAGATCCTGTTAAAGCTATAAGAACCATAGAGGCAACATTTAAAAGCATATTGATGTCTCGGGTTAAAAGTGCAAATGCACCAATGAGTAAACCAATACCCATGGCTGAAAATATTGCCACTGTAATAACCAATAAACTCGGTAAAAGAGAATTAAGAGGCATTGTAAAATTAAATAATGCAGCACCAGCCAAAAACCCCACGAAGACTGAAACAAAAGCATCCACAGATTGAGATAATACTCTTGGTAGTACAATATGGATGGTGCTAGTTGGTGCTGAAATAATTGCTTTTAATGTACCTTGTGAACGTTCCGATACAAATGTTTGTCCAACGCCATAAAAAGCACTGAAGTAGCATAGCGTAAGGGCGTTACCAATAACCCAAGGTGTTACATCATTGGTATTATATACATACCTTGCAACCGTACAGAAAAATACCAGTTGGAAAAAAGGATTGATAACTCTGAATATTAAATAACCACTAACTGACAAAGCGCCAAAAGCATTTTTGTAATTAAAAACAAACCGTCTGATAAATCTTGAGATCTTATCCATTAATACACCCCCAAAGTAGCTTTTACTCTAGCTTTATAATCAATTTTCTTAAATAATAGATGGCCTAAAAACCAATACAATAGTGTTAAAATACTGAGTCCGACAAGGTAGAAGATTTTTTCTTTTGTATGACCACCGATGACTGAAAGCCTTAACAGTTTAACTGCCCATGTAGGCGATAATAAATAACTGATGGGCTGAATGAATTTTGGCAATATTTCTATTGGAAAAACTATGCCACATAACAAAAAAATGGGATGTTCTAAAGAGTTCATAACCAATCTCGTATTTCTTGATAACGTGAACAGTCCTGCCATAAATAGTGCAATGGCTACAAAAGATAGTGTCATAAGTACAAAAGAGGTCACTAATAATATTGGTGAATCAATTGTAAATGGTTTTCTAAATACAATGAGGACAAAAACACTACTGATGATCATGCTGACTAATCCCCAGAAGGTATTACCTATAATTTTACCGATGATAATATTTTTAAAGCCAGCAGGTGCAACAAAGATGCTTTCTAACGTGCCCATAAATCGTTCTCTATTGATATCACTTGCTGATGAAAAACATATGGAACTCCAAAATGAAACAATGCCACTTCCGAATAATACATAAATCAGAAATTCTTCTCCGGAACGATTTAGATACATCATGCCTAGAATTAAACCATAAATTATAGGTTGTCCAAAGATACAAAACCTAAACATGCTCCTACCAAAAGATTGACTAAACTGTTGTTTCAGACAGGCAACTATAACATTAAACTTAGACTGCATGGCTGCCTCCTACTAATTCCACGTAAACATCTTCCAAATTGACATCTTGTATTTGCATGCCTTTTACTTTATCTTTACCATAGTCTTTTATAATCTGATTGAGGACTTGATCAATTTCATGTGTGTAGATATCGATAAAATTACTTTTTTCAATTTTATAAATTTTCTTTACCAAGTCATAAGATTTAATAGAATGACACTCCGAATCGTTTAAGTTAGAAGAGGGGAATCTCAGTTTAGCAGGTTCATAAATCATATTTCTTAAACCTGAAACATTGTCTAAAGCGATAATAGAGCCTTTATCAATAATAGCAATTCGATCACAAAGTTCTTCAGCTTCAGGCATATAATGCGTTGTAAGTACTACGGTTGTTTTATTAGAAGCTATTTCTCTGATAATGGTTCTAAGTTCTCTTGCACCTACCGGATCAAGTCCTATAGTTGGTTCATCTAAGAACAAGATTTCTGGTTCGTTTAATAAAGCTTTTGCAATAAGGAGTCTTTGTTTCATACCTTTTGAGAAGGTTTCTATTTTTCGATCTTTTACATCAGAAAGTCCTACTCGTTTTAAGACCTTAGGAATTAATTTCTTTTGTTTTTCTTTTGGTACAAGATAAAGATCTGCAAAAAAAATAAGATTTTCAATCGCACTTAATCGCCAGTATAGATTTCTTTCTCCTCCAAAAATGAAATTAATACGAGGTCTAATTTTTTTAAAATCATGAACACAATCATATCCTAAAATGGATAGAACACCAGATGAAGGGGTGAGGAGTGTGGTCATCATCTTTATAGTGGTTGTTTTACCAGCGCCGTTTGGGCCTAATAAACCAAATATTTCACCTTCGTAAATTGAAAAGTTAAGTGGTTTGACAGCTTCAACGGTTTCCTTTTTTTTACGGATAACTCCAATAGTAGTTTGATAGTTTCTTGTAACATTCTCTAGTTTAAGTACCTCTTTCATGTTTTCCTCCTAGTTAGATACACATCTAATTAGATGTACGTCTAACTTAACTTAAATATATAACTTTGTCAATAAAAAAACACCATTTCCATGGTGTTAGTTTTTTTTGATATATTTAGATAATAAGGTTATTAGTTTATCAAATTGCCTTTGGTTAGTAGAGTAATACTTCGTATTCTTGTCTCTTTCAATATGGATTAAACCTTCTTTTCTCAAGACATCTAAATGATGTGAGACCGTTGCAGTTGTAAGAGATAAAGTTTCAGCAATTTCTTTACCAAACATCGGATTTGCATAGATCATTCTAAGTATTGAAAGTCTAGTAGGATCAGAAATCAGTTTGACACCATGTTTGATTTCGTTTAATTGTTCTTCATCTGTTTTATCACGATCGTATAAACTGAGCATCATGATATTTCGAGTCTGATCCATGAGTCTTAGTTTGTAAGGATAAAGCATATAACTATAAAGAAATTCATATTCAGACCAATCTGCAATATTATAAAAGCTTTTACCCATTAGACTTTGTGAGTAGCTTAGTGGATGTCTATGTTCAAGTGCGGTTATACTGTCATCATATCTTTTTTTGATATCTGTTAGTATTTTCAAATCAAATAAGTTTCTAAAATCTGCATGATAAAAGATAACTTCTGCCAATGAAATGACCTCATCAAACAAAGGTTTCGGGTTTTCAAAGTAAGACTGATATAATTTCATATTATTTATAGATATTTTTTGAATAAGTTGTTCTAGGTTCTGATTGTTTTCAATGATTGTGTCTCTAGAGTAATGACCGTTTAGAAGATAATACTGTAAATCTAGAATCGTACATTTCTGATAGTTTTCTTTAAAGGTTTGAAATTCATGTCTTTCATGATTGTCTATGAACATCTCAAATATTGAAAATAGAAGACTGGGTTCAGTCTTTAAATATTGAACCGCACTATTTGATTTGATTTGACTGAGTATTGATTCTGGTAAGATATTCTTTTTGCTGAAGTCTGACAAGTAACTGTGTATGACAGCAAAAGATTCAAAGATCATACTATGTTTTGTGTAAGTATTATGTGTATTCATAGAGCCTCCTTATAAAAGGTATTATAGCCACAAACCCTATAAGTTGCAAATTATATGTTAGAATAAAGTAATGAGAGTGAGGTCGTATGGCTTTAAAATTTATTAGAAAAGAAAAAACGGGTGATATATATAACTATGGTGAAGATAAAATTGTAAAACTTTTTCATGAAGAAGTATCAGAGGATGAAATAGAGAGTGAATATAGAGCACTTAAACTCGCCAATCAGATAGATTATTTATCACCTAAAGCTTATGAAATGATAACGATTGGAGATAATGTTGGAATTGTTATTGAAGATATTAAGACGTTATCTTTAAAACAATATTTTATGAAACATATCTTAAGAGTCAGGTTTATTTCAAAGACTTTTTCAGGACTTCATATTAAACTTCATACATTACAGAGTGATGA
>JABXKX010000167.1 GCA_013619035.1 Peptostreptococcaceae bacterium | reverse complement strand
AAATAAGGGATGTTTGGATGCATAGGAAGAGTTCTAAATCTACCAAACTAGTCGTCTCATATGTATACTATTGTATGTATCTTCGAAATATCGTATGATAAAAATGAAATTCAAAATGGAAAATTATTATGAACTTAGAAATAGATAATAAACTAAGAGGTGAGTCAGATGGAAGAAAATAATCGCATATATATGGCAATCGATCTTAAATCTTTTTATGCCTCAGTTGAATGCCTAGAACGAAGTTTAGATCCATTGACTACGAATCTAGTGGTAGCAGATGCAAGTAGGACGGAAAAGACGATATGTTTAGCTGTATCACCTTCATTAAAAGTCTTTGGGATTCCTGGTCGAGCTAGGTTGTTTGAAGTGGTTCAAAAGGTCAAAGAAGAGAATGCGAAAAGGGTATGGTATGCGCCAAACAAGAAATTTAAGGGGGTATCATTTCATGCCGAGGAACTTGAACAATCGCCAGACTTAGCAATTGATTATATTGCTGCGCCGCCGAGAATGGCTATTTATATGGCGTATAGTACTCGTATTTATAACGTTTATTTGAAGTATGTTGCACCAGAAGATATTCATGTCTATTCTATTGATGAGGTCTTTATGGATGTGACAAACTATTTGAAATCTACCAATCTGAGTCCACGAGAGTTCGCTAAAATGATTATAAAGGATGTTCTTGATACTGTTGGAGTTACAGCGACAGCAGGTATAGGGACCAATCTATATTTATGCAAAATTGCTATGGATATTGTCGCAAAACATATTCCTGCTGATAATGATGGTGTTAGAATTGCTGAAATTGATGAAATGAGTTATAGAGAACTCTTGTGGAACCATCAGCCAATCACTGATTTTTGGCGTGTGGGCAAAGGATATGCTAAGAAATTAGAAAAACATGGTCTCTATACCATGGGAGACATTGCAAGATGTTCCCTTGGAAATGAGCAGGCATATCATAATGAAGAGTTGCTGTATAAACTATTTGGGGTTAATGCTCAGCTTTTAATTGATCATGCCTGGGGGTGGGAACCATGCACACTTTCAGATGTTAAAGCATATAAACCAGTTAGCAAAAGTACAGGAGCCGGTCAAGTTTTACATCTCCCTTATCCAAATGACAAAGCGAGAATTATTATCCAAGAGATGACAGATTTGTTGGTCCTTGATTTGGTGGATAAAGGTCTTGTAACAGACCAGATGGTACTTACTGTAGGATATGACATCTCTAATCTAACCAATCCTGAGATTCGTAAGGTTTATGATGGCGAAGTGAAAACGGATTATTATGGCAGACAAGTCCCTAAACATGCTCGCGGCACCGTGAATCTTAAGAGAATGACTTCATCAACTAAGCTGATAATGGAAGCGGTTATGGGTTTGTTTGACGAGATTGTGAATCCGAATTTATTGGTTCGAAGGGTCAACATTGTCGCCAATCATATAATGGATGAAAAAGCAGTTGAAAATCAGATTGTCTATGAACAGTTGGATTTGTTTACTGATTATGAGATGAAAAAAGTGACTGAAGAAGAAGAAGTCATAACACTTGAAAAAGAGAAAAATCTGCAACGAACGATGTTAAATATTAAGAAGAAATTTGGTAAAAATGCCATCTTGAAAGGTACGAATCTACAAGACGGTGCCACGACCAAAGAGCGAAATAAACAAATTGGCGGTCATAAAGCATAAGCTTGTATCTGGTATAAATATGATAGGAGAGGCAATGAAAAAGAAAACTTATAATGAATTAAAGACCTATGAAGACATCATTCATTTACCTCATCATGTGTCTAGTAGAAGACCTCAAATGGCTTTAGAAGATAGAGCGGCTCAATTTTCTCCATTTGCAGCCGTGGTTGGACATGAGACTGCCGTTAAGGAAGCCGCAAGAAATACCGACCAAAGAAAAGAATTAGATGAGATGGGAAAAGCAATCATTGATGATCAGCTAAGAGAGATTGAAGTACAATTGCCGAATGGATTTGATGTGGAGGTTGTGTACTTTCAACCAGATGAGTTAAAGGCTGGTGGGAAATATATTGTTAAGGTTGGAAGGATTAAGAAGCTTGATAAATATATAGGAGAAGTACAGATGGTAGATGGCACTAATATTGCAATTGATGAGATATATAGTATTGTAAATAACTCGCCTAAATCATATAAGTAAATGTACCGACCTTTTAATACATGATAGATTTCTTTGTGTGATAATGGAAATTGCTGTATACATACTGTGTTGGGAGCGTTAATAGAAGTAAATATTTTTCGGAACGCGATAGAGGCTTCGTTTGTATTAACAATTGAAAGTGAAAAATGAGAGTTTAACAAATAAGGAGTATATTCTGACTTCTTCAACGAGTCATCAAAATATAAAAAGTAATAAAATAAGCTTACAGAATAAGCTTGTAGTATAATTTAAAATAAGTTATAATACGGATGTAAATATGGGCGCTGTTGTGAACGGCTGAGATTGAAAATGAATTTTCTGACCATTTGACCTGATCTGGATAATGCCAGCGTAGGAATATACCATAAAGAATAGATTAGTTGAATTTAAAGAACTAGATTTATTTTTATTACTATGTAGTATTCAAACACGCGCGTTCCTTTTGGGGAACGTGCTTTTTATTGTCCAGATACTGGTGAGCTTTTGATGTGTCTACTTTGTAGATACATACACTTATAAGGAGATGTATTAATGACAGCAAAGATTTTAGCGTATGTTTTAGTGGTGCTTTTAGGTGCCTATTCTGTTTTTAGTTTAAAAGGAGAAAAATTTGGTATAAATAGGCTTTCCAGAATAGGGATGTTTTCAGCGCTGACAATTATTCTTTACATGATAAAATTAGTTCCATTTCCACAGGGTGGAGGATGTAGCCTTTTATCAGTTCTTCCTATTATGATTTTATCAGTAATAGTTGGAAAATCTGAAGCGATGTTTTGTGGTATTGTAGTGGCATTTTTAAAATTAATTATTTCACCACCTTACTTTTTAATGCAGATACCACTAGACTATTTTGGGGCTATGATGGCATTATCTCTAACGCCAACATTTGGTATTCACTCGAAGAAAAAACTGTTTACAGGAGCGCTTTTAGCATCAGGTTTATCACTGTTCTTTAGTATCCTATCGGGAGTAATATTCTTTGGTCAGTATGCACCTGAAGGCATGAATACTTGGTGGTATTCAATTGCATATAATGGTACTGGTTATGGCGTGGAAGTGGCACTTAGTTGCATGGTATTATTAATGCTACCAATTGAAACTATTAAGAAAGCAGTTAGGGTTGACCGTGCTGCATAAATATGTGAGGTAAGATATGAGTTTTTCAAAAAGAATAGTAGAAGATGTTCGTGTTAAGGATTACTATGATAGCTTTATGAAGCACCCATTTATAAGGGGGATTGCGGATGGTAGCTTATCAAAGGATAGATATAGAAAATACCTGATACAGGATACCATTTATTTAAAAGATTATTCAAAGGTTTACGCCCATGCATTTCTACTCAGTCAAAATGTGTTAGAACTACAGTTTCTTCATAGCTGCATAGGAGTTGTTATGTCTGAGGAGACTAACATGCATATTCAATATTTAAAGGATTATGATTTAGATGTCTATCAAATCGATAAAATGGCAATTGAAAAAGCTAATAGGGACTACTTAGACTACATGCTTAGCTTTAAAGATGATAATGATATGAAGACAATTTTTATATCAGCTCTTCCTTGTACACTTACTTATGAATACATTGGAAAGATGCTTAAAAAAGAAAGAGAAGAAGATGATACTCACAATTACTACGATCCGTGGATCAATGCTTATGGTGGACCGGAGTTTGAGAAGTTTAGTGTAGAGTCATGCAATTTAGTTGATAACCACTGTAAGGACATCAGCAAAGAAGAAGAAGAGAAACTTATAAATATTTTCCTTACAGCTTGTGAACACGAAATGAAATTTTGGGATATGAGTTACGAAATATAGGAGGAATTATTATGTTAGAAATGATATTCAATGGAGTTATTAACAATCCACCACTAGTACATAACATCACAAATTACGTGACTGTAAATGACTGTGCAAATATTGTTCTTGCAGCAGGTGGTTCACCACTTATGGCTGATGATATCGAAGAAGTTGTGGACATTGTATCAATAAGTAGTGCACTTTATATAAATGTTGGAACACTGAATAAGAGAACCATCGAATCTATGATATTAGCTGGAAAAGTTGCAAATGAAAAAGGGATACCTGTTATTCTTGATCCGGTAGGAATGGGAGCTTCAGCACTTCGAAACAACACAGTAAAAGCACTCATTGAAAATGTTAAACTTGATGTTATCAAAGGAAACATGTCAGAGATAAAAGCTTTATATATGGATTGTAAAAACCTAGGTGGAGTTGATGTTACTGAAGAAGATCAAATAGATGAAGAAGGTCTAGAGGGAACAATAAAGTTCGCAAAGGCTGTGGCAAATAGATTTGAGAGTCATATTGTCATAACAGGTCCTATTGATGTGATTGCTAATAAAGAAAAAGTTGCTATCGTTAAAAATGGACATCCCATGATGTCTAGAATTACTGGAACTGGGTGTATGACGGGAAGTATTTTAGGAACGTACTGTGGCGCTAATCAAGAAAACATATTTGAAGCATGTGTGGCTAGTCTTGTACTCATGGGATTATCAGGAGAAAAGGCATATGCAAAAGTGGTTAAGAATGAAGAGGGTACAGCGAGTTTTAGAAGACATTTAATAGATTCTGTTAGCCTTATGAGTTTGGATATGTTAAAGGAAGGTGCAAAATTTGAAATCATGTAAAGAGGCACTATCACTTTATTTAGTATCAGATAGAACTTGGCATACCGATGAAGAGTTTTTAGAAAAAATAGAAGAGAGCTTAAAAAATGGAACTACTTTTCTTCAAATAAGAGAAAAAGACTTGGATGAGAAACTTTTCCTTAAAAGAGCGATCGAAATGAAAGCGCTAGCTAATAAGTATGATGTTCCTTTTGTTATAAATGACAATGTAAGTGTAGCGGTTAATAGCGATGCCGATGGCATTCATATTGGTCAAGGTGACATGAATGCTAGAGAAGTTAGAAATCTAATTGGAAATGGAAAACTTATTGGAGTTTCTGTTGGAACGGTTGAACAAGCAAAAATAGCAGAACTGGATGGC
Organism: Peptostreptococcaceae bacterium; assembly: GCA_013619035.1. Next base: position 1,084 of record JABXKX010000167.1, on the reverse strand, counting down.
GCTGATTATCTTGGAGTTGGAGCAGTGTTTCCAACGGGCACTAAAAAAGACGCAAATGCTGTACCGATAAGTACTCTTAAAGATATATGTAGCAGTGTAAGTATTCCTGTTGTTGCAATAGGTGGAATATCAAGAGATAACATCTTAAAACTACAAGGAACAGGAATTGATGGAGTCGCAGTTATATCAGCAATACTCGCAAAAGAGGATGTAGGAAGTGCTACGGTAGATCTTCTTAGACTTTGTAAACAACTACCTCAAAGTTCAGTACCTAAAGTACTGACTATTGCAGGTTCTGATTGTAGTGGTGGCGCCGGTATTCAAGCGGACCTTAAGACGTTTGCTGCACATAAGTGTTATGGTATGAGCGTAATAACAGCTCTTACAGCACAAAATACAACAGGTGTTTATGGTATTGAAAACTGTAGTGTAAAATTTATTGAGAGTCAAATAGATTGTGTGTTTACAGACATAGTGCCAAATGCAGTTAAGATTGGTATGGTTTCTTCTGTGGATATTATTAAGTCTATTGCGGGTAAATTAGAATTTTATAAGCCAAATTATGTTGTAATAGACCCCGTAATGGTTTCAACTAGTGGATCAAAACTTCTTCAGTCAGACGCTATTAAAGTTCTTTGTGAAGAGTTATTACCACATGCTACTATAATTACACCAAATTTATCTGAAGCAGAACTTCTTTGTGGGTTTTCAATTTCAAACAGTGAAGAAATGATAAAAGCTGCAAAGAAAATATCAAAGTTCTACAAAGGTCATATTTTAATTAAAGGTGGCCATTTAGCAGGTCATGCAAATGACCTATTGTATACAAATGGAGATGTCGTTTGGTTTGAAGGTGAGAGAGTCAAAAATGATAACACTCATGGTACAGGGTGTACACTGTCTTCTGCCATCGCAAGTCACTTAGCAATGGGCTACGATGTAACTGAGAGTGTAAGAAAGAGTAAAGAATATATAACAGGTGCTTTAAGAGATAACATGAATCTTGGACTATCAAGTGGACCACTAAATCATATGTATATAAATAGATAAGAATAAAAGCTGTCTCTTATACACATCTCCGAGC
>JABXKX010000191.1 GCA_013619035.1 Peptostreptococcaceae bacterium | reverse complement strand
ATTTAAGAAAAATAATTAAGACTTATGAAAAAAATAAACGGCTGTTAGCGGATGAAAAAATAAATAACGGAGAAGAAATATTCGTTTATAAAAGCATGGATATTTCTAATGATCGACTATTAGAATTATTTGTATAGTAGAAGAGGTTTAAAATGAAATCATTTTAAACCTTTTTCATGCATTTAGAACATCGGAATTTTATGTAGATTATGATAAAATGATTGTAGTGAGGTAATTATGTTTGATATAGAAGCTCAGTTAAAGAAATTAACGACCCAACCTGGGGTTTATTTAATGAAAGACCAATATGGTAATGTTATTTATATTGGTAAAGCCAAGAATCTAAAAAATAGAGTACGTAGTTATTTCAGAAAAAATAGCAGTCACGATAAAAAAACCACTGAGTTGGTCGCTAAGATAGTAGAATTTGAATACATTATTACAGATAGTGAAGTAGAGGCATTGATATTAGAAGCGAGTATGATTCGTAAGTATCAGCCGCATTACAACATTTTATTAAGAGATGACAAACAATATCCATATATTAAAATTACTATAAATGAACCTTATCCACGAGTGATGAAAGTCTTTAAAGTAAAGAAAGACAATGCAAGGTATTATGGACCTTATGTGTCTGGTGATTATATGGCTCGTATATTGGATTTGATTAGAGATTATTATCCACTTAGAACTTGTGGTAAAATACCTGGGGCTGGCAGAGATAGACCGTGTTTGAATTACGATATCAAGAAATGTTTGGCACCTTGTTTTAAACCTGTTGATCAGGAAATGTATAAAGGTATGATTCAAGAAGTTATCGATATCTTAGAAGGGAAAGTTTCTACAACAATTGAAATGCTTAAAGGTAAGATGATGGCTCATGCAGAACAGTTGGAATTTGAAAAAGCAGCAACTGCACGAAATACCATTATCGCATTAGAAAAATTAGAAAAATCACAAAAATTGTATACCTTAGATGAATCCAATAGAGATATTATTGGTTTTTCAAGAGTGGAAGATCGTGTTTGTTTTATGGTATTCTTTGTGCGACAAGGAAAATTACTGGGTAGAGAACAGTATATTTTAGATGATTTAGAAGGTGTTAGTGATGCAAGTGTGATGACCGAATTCTTAGAGCGATTCTATGCCAATGCCATGATTATTCCAAAGGAAATTTTAATCAGTTGTGAAGTTGAACATCAAGAATTGATAGAAGATTGGTTAAAACAAAAAATGAATAAGAAAATCAGTTTGGTTGTCCCTAAAATAGGAGAAAAAGCTAAGTTGATTAAATTGGTTGAAAAGAATGCTCAAGAATATATTGAAAAGTTTAGTGAGAAGATTGAAGCTGAAAGAGAACGTATCAAAACATTGAAGTGGTATTTTGATGAACTCTTTGGCATTAAGATGGAAAAATTTAGAGTGGAAGCTTATGATATTTCAAATATATTTGGAGCCTTTTCAGTAGGGTCAATGGTTGTATTTGAAGGTGGTAAAAAGAAAAAGAGTGATTTCCGTAAATTTAATATAAAAACCATCGAAGGAGCCAATGATTACGGTTCCATGCAAGAGGTTCTTTATAGGCGTTTCAAACGTGGATTAGAAGAGCGGGAAGGTAAAAAATCATTGGATAATAAATTTGATATATTCCCGGATGCACTTTTAATTGATGGTGGTGCGCAACATGCATCAGTAGTAGAAGATGTTATGGCTGCTTTTGGACTTGATATCCCTGTTCTAGGGATGGTTAAAAATCATAAACATAAAACCAAAGGTTTGGTCTATAGGGGGATAGAATACAATATTTCGCAGTATCCTGATTTGTATAAATTTATATACGCCATTCAAGAGGAAGTACATCGCTTTGCGATAGAACATCATAAAACGCTCAGACTCAAAGCCATGACAAAATCGGTTTTAGACGGTATACCAGGCGTTGGCAAAAAAAGAAGAGAGGCGTTACTGACTCATTTTCGAAGTATAGACAAAATAAAGAAGGCAACTGTAGAGGAATTAGAACATGTAGAAGGTATTAATACAAAAGTTGCTCAAGATATATTTGATTATTTTTCAAACTTAAAGGAGAAAACGAATGATTAAGAAGAAATGTGTACAATTAGATGATTTTATAAAATTTATGAAATTGGAAGTCGTAAGAAAATCATCTGAAATTAAAATTATAGAAAGTTATGAAACCCATAAAGTGGGTCTAGAAATGGCTGGATATTTCGAATATTTCCCTGAAGAACGTATTCAATTTATTGGTATGACAGAACATAGCTTTTTCCAGTTGGTTTCAAAAGAAGATAGACTTAAACGTGCAGATGAAATTATGAAAGCACCAATTCCTTGTTTGGTAATATGTAGAGGTAATGAAGTGCCAGAAGAATTTATTATAGCAGCAGAGAAATATGATAGAACTATTTTAACAACTGCTGAAAACACCTCAATTGTATTAAGAAAAGCCATTGAGTATTTAAATAGAAAACTGGCCAAAACAATTATTAAACATGGTGTTCTAGTGGATATCAACGGTGTTGGTACTTTGATTCTTGGGAAAAGTGGGATTGGAAAATCTGAGGTTGCTTTAGAACTAATAAAAAGAGGTCATCGATTGGTCGGAGATGATGCCATCGAAATTATAAAAGTTGGTGAAGATACTCTGATCGGACAAGCGCCGGAGTTGATAAAGAATTTTTTAGAAATTAGAGGGATTGGGATTATAAACATTGCCAAACTGTTCGGCATGGTCGCAATTAAAGACAGTATGGAAATAGATTTGATTGTTAACTTTGAACATTGGGATCCACAAGCAATTTATGATCGTTTGGGACTTGAGCAAAATTATGAAAGCATCTTAGGTGTGGAAGTACCCATTATCAAGATTCCTGTTAAGCCAGGCAGAAACTTAGCAATTCTGTTAGAAACTGCAGCCGTAGATATTAGACAGAAGAAACAAGGTTATTATGCAGCGCTTGAATTAGACGAAAAAACAAGAGCATATACAGCTAGAAAAAATGATGAGCTCTAACTCATCATTTTCTGTATAGTTGTCATAATACACATGTTTTCAGTTTGTATATAATTTTTTCGAGTATTGTGTATAATAGTGTAATAGATATTGGGACGTATCAAGGAGGCTTATGTGATTTCGATTAAAATAAATGATCAGAATATTCAATTTAGTAATAATCAAACTATATTACAAGCATGTGAACAACAGAATATACTCATTCCTACATTCTGTCATGATGAACGATTGGTACCTAATGGCGCTTGTCGTATGTGTGTTGTAGAGGTCAAAGGGGCTAAAAGCCTTCAGACGGCATGTACAACGCCAATTTATGAAGGTATGGAGATTTGGACACATACAGCTAAAGTAGAAAAAGCAAGAAAAGATATATTGGAGCTTATTTGGGCGGGTCACAATAATGATTGTTTAACGTGTACTCAAGCAGGTAATTGTAAATTACAAGATTACTGTTATCTCTATGATATTGATCCCGAGAATACCTTTTACAAAAAAACATTAACACATCAAAAAGATGTCAGTAATAAATTTTACATATTGGATCGAGATAAATGCATATTATGTGGTAAATGTGTTCGTGTGTGTCATGAGTTGCAAGGTACAGGTGCTATTGGATTTAGTGAAAGAGGTTACTTTACACATGTCACACATCCATTTGAGGCGGGTATGGAACATTCGAATTGTGTTTCATGTGGTAACTGTGTCAACGTTTGTCCAACTGGTGCTTTAACTGAAAAATCTAAGGTTAAATTTAGAAGTTGGGATATTGAAAAGAAAGTTAGAACGACCTGTGGTTATTGTGGTGTTGGATGCCAAGTTAACTTGGTGGTTAAAAATAATAAAGTTGTAAAAATAGAGCCTGTAGAAGATGATATCAATCATGGACTATTATGTGTTAAAGGTAAGTTTGCCTTTAACTTTATAGACCATCCAGATCGTCTTAAAACGCCTCTGATTCGCAAAAGTGGTGTTTTAGAACCAAGTAGTTGGGATGAGGCATTAGATTTAATAGCCGGTAAAATAGAAGCGATTAAAAGTGAGTCTGGTCCAGATGCTTTTGCAGCGTTATCTTCTGCTAGATGTACTACAGAAGATAACTACATGATGCAAAAATTATTTAGAGCAGTGATAGGAACCAATACAGTTGATCATTGTGCACGACTCTGACATAGCTCTACAGTTGCAGGTCTTGCAGCTTCATTTGGTAGTGGTGCTATGACAAACAGTATCGAAGAGACACTTCATAATGATGTGTTATTCGTTACTGGAACCAATACAACAGAAAATCATCCTGTGATTGGTACCTTCATGAAAAGAGCCGTCAAAAATGGTGCGAAATTAATCGTAGCAGATCCTAGAAGGATAGAGCTTGCTGAGTTTGCTGATGTTTTTTTACAGATTAATCCTGGTACAAATGTTGCCATGTTAAACGGTATGATGCATTACATCATCAAACATGATTTATATGATAAAAAATACATTGAAGAAAGAACTGAGAATTTCGAATATACAAAAGCTATTGTTGAACAGTTTACGACTGAAGAAGCCGCTTCAATATGTGGTGTAGCCGTAGAAGATCTTGAATCAGCTGCGAGGATATATGCAGAAGGTGATAAAGCAAGTATCTATTATGCTATGGGTATGACACAACATAGCCAAGGAACAGACCATGTAAAAGCGACTGCCAATCTAGCGATGATGTGTGGTAATGTCGGTAAAGAATCAGGTGGGGTTAACCCTTTAAGAGGTCAAAATAATGTACAAGGCGCTTGTGATATGGGGGCATTACCTAATGTGTACCCTGGTTATCAGAAGGTCATTGATCCTAAATCTAAAGAGAAGTTTGAAAAGTTATGGCATGTTGATAATTTGTCTCAAAAAAATGGTTTAACGATTCCTAAGATTATGGATGGTGCTTATAATGGTTCTGTGAGAATGATATATGTTATGGGTGAAAATCCAATGGTTTCTGATCCGGATTTAAATCATATTGAAAAAGCGTTGGATCGACTAGAATTTTTAGTTGTACAGGATATTTTCCTTTCAGAAACTGCTCAGAAAGCAGATGTTGTACTGCCTGCTGCATGTTTTGCAGAAAAAGAAGGTACATTTACCAATACAGAAAGACGTATTCAAAGAGTTCGAAAAGCTGTAGATGCACCTGGAGAAGCAAAGCCGGATTGGGTAATCTTCAAAGAATTGATGAAGCGTTTAGGATATCATTCTGTAGTGACATCACCAGAGGAAATTATGACAGAAATAGCTGCTATAACACCACAATATGCAGGTATTGATTATAAAAGAATTGAACACCATGGTCTACAGTGGCCATGCCCCGACAAACAACATCCAGGAACACCTTATCTTCATAAAGATAAGTTTGCAAAAGGTATTGGAACATTCCATCCTGTAACGTATATAGCACCTGCAGAAAATGCAGATTCTGAGTATCCGTTAACTTTAACAACAGGGCGTGTATTGTATCATTATCATACGAGAACTATGACGGATAAAACTGAAGCTTTAAATGAAATAGTGGGTAAGAGTTATATAGAAATCTCACCAAGTCAGGCCTTGGACTTAAATATTTCTGATGGTGAAAGAGTGAAAGTTTCGTCAAGAAGAGGGTGTATTGAAGTGTTAGCAAAAATAACGGACATAGTTTCTGACCATGTCGTATTTATACCATTTCACTTTGCTGAAGGCGCAGCAAATAGACTTACCAATGCTGCTCTGGATCCAATAACCGATATACCTGAATATAAGGTGTGTGCAGTGAAAGTGGAAAAAATTTAGGAGTGTTTATGAGTACAGCAGTAATTTTAGCAGGTGGATTAAGTTCAAGAATGGGATTTGATAAAATAGAGCTGATGATTGATAATGAATCACTCTTAGAAAAACAAATCAAAACTCTGAGTACATTATTTGATCATATCTTAATCATCTCCAATAATGGCAATCAAAAGTATCTGGAGTATCCTAAAGTCACAGTTTGTCAGGATATTCTGAAAAACTATGGGCCTTTAGGGGGAATTCATGCTGCGCTTAAATATAGTCAAGATCCGTTTATTTATGTTATAGCTTGTGATATGCCTGTTATAAATCTTAAATATATTAATTATTTAAGATCACTACTCAACAATCAGGATGCTGTTGTAACAAGATTTGGTGATTGGATTGAACCGTTTCATGCGTATTACAATCAGTCAATGGTAGATGCAATTGAACAGTATTTAAAAAGTGGTAGACGGAGTATATATGAACTGT
>JABXKX010000076.1 GCA_013619035.1 Peptostreptococcaceae bacterium | reverse complement strand
AATTACGAAATTTGAAGATAAATATTTAGAAGGTCTTAAAAAAATGATGTTACAAGAATGTTTAAATTTTGAAGAAATATCACTTTGTTTAGACACACTTTATATTGTGGCCGATCGTCTAGAAGTGTTAGGATTTGGATATTATAATATTTATGGAAATGATATTTATTTAGATCACTTATATATTAAGTCTAATGAAAGACTGAATAAATTAGGTGATAGTTTGTTTAGAACTATTTTAAACAGTTTAATGTTACAAGGCGCTGAAAGTGTTTTTATGAGAGCTGATGTTCATTATGACGTTTTTCTAAAAGCTGAAAATATTGAAAGAAAAGATGAAAATTTTGTTATTTATTTAAATGAATTTTTCTCAAGAAAATGCAGAGGTAGCAAGAAAGAAACGCCTTTGAATTAACAACACCTTAGGGTGTTGTTTTTGTATACAATTATTCCGTTATGGCGTTATACTGTATACATGATGCATCTCATCTTGCAATATAATTGTATACGATTATTCTTATGCAATTTTCGTTGCATATTATTCACGATGTGTTATTATGAGATTGATTAAAATAATATTTTAACAAAGTGATAAAGAAAACGCTTTTTTCAGTGTTTCTTTAAGGAGCAAAATTAAAAGGGGGTCTTCACGTTGAACGGGAAGAAGAGCTTAGAGATTAAAAAAGAATGGTGTAAAGGATGCGGCATCTGTGTTGCATTTTGTCCTAAACAAGTATTGGCATTAGATGCTGAAGAAAAAATTGAAATCGTTAATATTGACGCATGTATTTCATGTGGACAATGTGAACTAAGATGTCCAGATTTCGCTATTTTTTTAGGAGGTAAAAAGTAATGACTCAAAAGAATGTTAAATTACTACAAGGTAATGAAGCGTGTGTAGAAGGAGCATTATACGCTGGTATGAAATTCTATTCTGGATACCCAATTACACCTTCTACAGAAATTGCTGAAGATTCTGCTGTTAAGTTACCTAAAGTTGGTGGCAAGTTTATTCAAATGGAAGATGAAATTGCTGGTATTGCAGCAGCTATAGGCGCATCTTTAACTGGCGCGAAGTCAATGACAGCAACATCAGGTCCTGGTTTATCACTAAAATTAGAAAATATAGGGTATGCAGCAATCGCTGAAGTACCACTTGTAATCATAAATGTTCAAAGAGGGGGTCCTAGTACTGGATTACCTACATCTCCAGCTCAAGGCGATATTATGCAAGCTAAATGGGGTTCTCATGGAGATTACCCAATCATTGCTTTATCTCCTCAGTCAGTAAAAGAGACATTTGAATTAACTGTTAAGGCATTTAACTTAGCTGAGAAGTATAGAACACCTGTTATCTTATTATCTGATGAAGTTGTTGGACATATGAGAGAAAAAATTGAAATCCCTGCTCCAGGTGAATTAGAAGTATTTGATAGAATCGTTCCTGAAGCAAATACTGATTATAAAGCATATAGAGTGGATGAAGGCGATATCGTACCAAAAATGGCACCTTTTGGCGCTGGGTATAGATACCATGTAACTGGATTATTCCACGATGAAACAGGATTCCCAAGTAACTCTTCTGAAAATGCTAAATTTATGTTAGATAGAATGATGGCTAAAATCGAAGACAATAGAGAAGATATCGTATTATATGATGAGTTTATGGTAGAAGATGCAGAATTTATTATTATTTCTTATGGTTCTTCTGCTAGAACTTGTAAAGCTTCTGTTAAAAAATTAAGATCAAAAGGTATTAAAGCTGGTTTATTTAGACCAATTACTATATGGCCATCTGCTGAAGCTCAAATAGCTGAATTAGGTAAAAAAGTAAATAATATCTTAGTTGCTGAGATGAACCTTGGCCAGTATTGTCATGAAGTACAAAGAATCGTTAAGTCTGATGCTGAAGTACATCATATCGGTCGTGCAAATGGTGAAGTATTAACACCGGATGAAATTGTTTCGAAAGTAATGGAGGTATTATAATGAACAGCCAATTAGTACAAGATTTCTTTAGAGAAGATAAATTGCCTCATATTTGGTGCCCAGGTTGTGGCCATGGTATCATTATGCGTGCTATAGCAGTAGCTATTGATAACTTAGGTTTAGATAAAGATAAAGTGTGTATCGTTTCTGGTATTGGTTGTTCTTCTAGAGCACCTGGATACATGGATTTCAATACACTTCATACGACTCACGGTCGTGCACTTGCATTTGCAACAGGTGTAAAACATGCCAATCCTGAATTAGAAGTAATTGTAATTACAGGTGACGGTGATGCATCAGCAATCGGTGGAAATCATTTGATTCACGCTGCAAGAAGAAACATCGGACTAACAACTATTGTATTTAACAACAACATTTACGGTATGACTGGTGGACAGTATTCTCCAACAACTCCGACAGGAGAATTAGGAACAACTGCACCTTATGGAAATATAGATCCTACATTTGATATTGCTAAATTAGCAGCAGCTGCAGGTGCAACTTATGCAGCGAGATCTACAGCTTATCATGCAAGACCACTTGCTAAATATATTGAAACTGCAATTGCTCACAAAGGATTCTCTCTTGTTGAAGCAATCTCAACTTGTCCTACTTATTATGGACGTAAGAATAAAAAAGGTTCAGCAGTACAAATGCTTACTTATTTAAAAGATTCTTTTGTTGATATTAAAGCAGCTGAAAAGTTACCAGCTGAAAAATTAGTGGGTAAACACATTATGGGTGAATTCAAGAATGTAACAGATCAAGAAGAATATACTGATCTTTACGCAAAAATTATTGAAAGAATGAAGGGAGCAAAGTAATGTCTAGTCAAGTAGAATTAAGATTATCTGGATCAGGTGGACAAGGTTTACTTCTAGCAGGGATTATCCTTTCAGAAGCAGCAATCGGGGAAGACAAAAATGCTATACAAACTCAAAGTTACGGACCAGAGGCTAGAGGTGGTGCTTCAAAAGCGGAAGTTATCATCAGTAACGATGAGATTGACTTCCCAAAAGTAACTGCTCCTAATGTTGTTTTGGCTTTAACGCAAATTGCTGCAGATAAATATGTTGAATCTGTGCGAGAAGATGGTATAGTAATAATAGATTCAAAAATAGTTTTACCTGAAACTTTGAAAGCAAAACAAATCATCAGTGTACCTATTATTGAAACTGCAACTGAAAAAGTCGGAAAATCAATTGTAGCGAATATCGTAGCGATAGGTGTCATTCAAGCAGCAACACAAATTGTAAGTAGAGAAGCTATTGAAGCAGCTGTACTTAAAAGAGTACCTAAAGGTACTGAAGATTTAAACCGAATGGCATTAAAAGCAGGGTATGAGCTTGTTAAATAATGAGGAGTGATGTCATGAGCGGAGAGTACAAAGATCTATTAAATCGAATCCAAAGTCGTTTTAAAAAACTAAGTAAGGGTCAAAAACGAATAGCGGATTATATTTTAAATAATTATGATAAGGTCGCGTTCATGACAGCAGCATCTTTAGGTCAAGCAGTGGATGTAAGTGAATCTACAGTGGTTAGATTTGCAAATGCCCTTGGCTATGGCGGTTATCCAAAGTTACAAAAAGCATTACAAGAATCAATTAAAACAAAATTAACAACAGTTCAACGTTTTGAAATGTCAAAAGAACTGGAGTCTAATACAGATATTTATAAAAAGATAATGAATCAAGATATTGAAAATATACAACGTTCGGTAGAAGATTTAGATATTGGTAATCTGATGGAAATAGCAGATCGTATTCATGATGCTAAGCGTGTTTATGTGCTCGGTTTAAGAAGTTCATCTGTTTTAGCTCAGTATTTATCGTTTTATCTTAATTTTTCTATTGATCGAGTAAATGTTATTCCAGTAGGCGCACTTGACGCTTTTGATTCAGTAATTAATCTTTCGGAGGATGATCTGTTAATAGTGATTACTTTCCCGAGATATTCTAATCAAACTTTAAAATTGGCTGCATACGCTCATGAAAACAATATTCCAATTGTTTCTATTACGGATAGTGTGTTATCACCAGTAGCGCCATTATCTAAACATGTATTAACAGCTAAATATGATATGACGACTTTTATCGATTCTTTGGTTGCACCTATGAGTGTGATAAATTCATTGATTTTAGCCGTAGGTATGAAAAATAGAGAATTCTTAGATCAGAAGTTTAAATCATTAGAAAAAATATGGGAAGAATCTCATACTTACAGTGATAAGTACGAGACTGAAAGCAAATATTGATATAGACCAATAAATAATGTATAATTTCAATAGTGACATACCATCTTATGATGGTATGTTTTTTTGAGAAAGGATATAAAATGTTATTAAGTATTGCAGTAGATGGTCCTGCGGGATCGGGAAAAAGCACTGTGGCTAAAGCAGTTGCAGATGCACTTCATATTACCTACTTAGATACAGGTGCAATGTATCGTATGGTAACACTAAATGTAATTAGAGAATCTGTTGATTTGGAAGATATAGATCGTATTCAAAGGTTATTGGATAAAATAGTCATAGAATTTAGAAACGATGGTTTGTATTTAAATGGAGAGAATGTTACTGAGGAAATTCGAAATAATATTGTAGCTAATGCTGTTTCTGGAGTTGCTGCTGTTGGAATCATTAGAACTAAAATGGTGGCGATGCAACAAGAAATAGCAAAAGGACAAAGTATTATTATGGATGGTAGAGATATAGGTACTCATGTTCTTGTGAATGCGAGTCATAAATTCTATTTGGTTGCTTCGGTAGAAGAGCGTGCTAAAAGACGTATGAAAGATTTTCAGGCTCAAAATATTGATATGTCTCTTGAGGAGTTAATTAGAGATATACAATCTAGGGATAATCAAGATATGAATCGTGATATTTCACCACTAAGACAAGCAGAAGATGCAATATTGGTGGATACAACTTCTATGACAATCAATGAAGTTATTGAGTACATCATTCAGGAGGTTAGGTCTTGAGTTTAAGAAAATTTATAAAACACTGTTTTAGGGCCTATTATAAAATCGCTTTTGGAGTTAAAATACACAATATTGAAAAGTTGCCTGATTTAGACTCATATTTAATATGTTCTAATCATTTGGATGCGAGAGATCCATTTATCATTGGATCAGCACTTGATCCACAAATTAGTGTTTTAGCAAAAAAAGAATTATTTAAATTTAAAATTGTTTCATGGTTCATCAAATTAAACGGTGCAATACCAGTAGATAGAGAAGCGAATGATATTTCTGCTATCAAAACAGCGTTAAAGGTTCTAAAAGGTGGTAATGTAATGATGTTATTTCCTGAAGGTACAAGAAATAAAACCAATGTACCTCTAGAAGCAAAACCTGGCGTTGCTATGATTGCGGTGAAAGCAAAAGTGCCAATCGTTCCAATTTCTTTTATATCTGATTATAAGCATTTTAAGAAAATGCACATTAAGATTGGGGATCCGATTTATTTGGATGAGTATTTTGATAAAAGAATGACAACAGAAAATTATAAGGAAATTTCTCAAGAAATACTAGATAGTATCTATGAGGGTATAAATAATGATTGTTAAAATTGCCGAAAAAGCTGGATTTTGTTTTGGTGTTAAAAGAGCTGTTGATATTGCTTTAGATTATACAGATTCACACGATTCATTATTAAGTTTTGGTCAATTGATTCATAATGACCAAGTAACGGATCGATTATCTAAAAATGGAGTATCTGAAGTTGATAGTTTGGAAGAAGTATACAAGCAGGATGTTTTAATTCGTTCCCATGGTGTTGGGAAAAATATATATGATTTAGGTATCGATCATGAATTGAATTTAATTGACTGTACTTGTCCTTATGTTAAAAAAGTTCATAAAATAGTTGATAAACATTATCGTGAAGGTTATGAAATCATTATAGTTGGTAATGCCAAACATCCTGAAATTCAGGGCATAAATGGCTGGTGTAATGAAAAAGGTATAATTATTTCATCAATTAATGATATAAAACCCTTAAAAGAGGGTAAGTATTGTGTGGTGAGTCAGACAACGCTACAATACAGCGTATGGGAAAAAGTAAAAGAAGTTCTTTCAAAAGAGAGTAATGAAATTTTATTTTTTAATACAATTTGTTCAGCGACTTCAGAAAGACAAGAAGCAGTGAAGCTTTTGGCAACAGAAGTGGATTGTATGATTGTTATCGGCGGATATCACAGTTCAAATACAAGGAAATTGTATGAAATTTGTATGTCTCTTTGTAAAGAAACGATACATGTTGAAAAAAAATCTGATTTAATGATGACTAATTTGAAGAAGTATGGTATTATAGGTATAAC